>DASWGX010000616.1:0-9943 GCA_036393455.1 Polyangiaceae bacterium | reverse complement strand
CAGCTGGCCTCGCTGCTCGCCCGCAACGCCGAGAGCGCGCCGGAACCGGGAGCGAACGCGCCGGCAGCCGACCCCGGCGAGGAAACGCTCGAAGACGCGCCGCCCTCCCAGAGCGACGACGAGGTCGGCCAGGGCACCAGGGACCAAATCGCGTACGTCGATGCCATGTTCTCGAACGAACCGATGTGGGGTTGCTCGTATGACGTCGAGGGCATCCCGGGAACGACCTATTGGGTCTTCTGGCCGGCAATTTCGTCCTGTACCCCCGCGGCTCGCCGAGATATTCGGGCGCTCGAGGTGGCGCCCCCGGCAGGGTTCGAAGGAGGAGACGATGAACGCGGAGAAGGTCACAAGGTCCTCGCGGACCGTTGCACGAGCGACGTTCGCACTGGCGTTGGCGTGTGCCGCCTCAGCTTGTGGGGCGAGCGGTGAACCGTTGTCGGCGCAAAGCCCCGCGTCGCGTCCCCCAGAGCCACCGCCCGCTCCAGCGGAGCCCGCCGCGCCCGTGAGCCAGGGCTCGGCCGAGCCGCACGCGGCCGTGCTCGCGACGGCGGTGTCCACGCAAGAGACGACGGCGTCCGCGCCGCCGTCCGACGCAGAGCCAACGAGCGGAGGAACGGCCGACTCGACCGGCGAGAGCGCGAGCGCGGAGCAGGTGCCCCAAGCGAACCCGGCTCCCGCGCCGGCACCTCACAACGAGTACTTGGGTCTCCTCCTCGGCGACAGCCACGAGCGAGTCGTCGTGGCCCTCAAGGCCGCCGCCGCGCACTACGACGTCGGTTACGGATACAGGGGCTACAGTCGCGACCTGCCCGTCATCAAGGTCGACCGCTACGAGCGCTTCGACAAGTTCGGGTCGGTCAAGGAAGCGTGGTTGAGCTTCGGTCCCGACGGAAAGCTGTTCAAGATCAGCGTTGCCTGGTCGGACGCCGGAGAAACGTTCGAGGTCGTCAAGGACGGCCTCGACACGAAATACGGGAAGGCAAAGGCGAGTGGGATGGGGTTCGAGCGAGACTACTCCTACGTGGACCGCGACGTGGAAATCATCCTAAACCGGAACACTTTCGGCTTTGGGAAGGATCAATCGACCACGCTCATCTACCTGTTCACGCCGGCATTGGCGGAGGTCCGGAGAGTCCGCGAGCTGATCGAAGAGGACATCAAGAAGAAGAACGCCGTCAAGGGAGCGGCGGACCTCTGAGGCCGCGCGCCGGAGAGCTTCTCGATGACGGCCGAATACTGGCTCAAAGGCCACGAAGCGGCCGTGAAGGCGCTGCCGTAGCGCCAAAGTATCGCGCGCGCCGGAACGCGTTCGGCGCCCGCACTCGTGGCGAGCCGCGCGGTCAGTCGCCCTTTCCGATCGCGCGCACGTACACCAGCAACGCCTTCTTTTCTTCCGCGCCGAGCGACGTGCCCGCTTCGTGGCCGGGCAGCGACTCGAGGCGGCGAGGATCGAGCAGCTCTTCGAGGCTACCGACGCTTGCGTCGTGCAGAAGTCGCGGCCGCGTCGCGACGCCCCACAGCGACGGGATTCGGTAGAAACCGGTCCAGCGGTCCGAAAGGCCGACGCCGGGATCGGTGCCGATGACTTCGAGGGCCACCGGCTCGGACGCGGTTCCGTCGGCTCTGTGGCACGCAGCGCAGTTCGCGGCGAAGACGCCGGACCCCGGCGTGGCGGGGTCGGGACTCGTCGTCGCAGCGTCGCTCAGCGACCGGAGGTACACGGCGAGTGCGAACGCGACGCGGCGCGGCGGTCGCACGACTTCTCCCGCGGAGGTGATGAGCAGTGTCTCGATGCGCACCGCCAGCGGCAAGAGGCCGTTTCTCACCGAGGCGGTCAGCTGCAGGTAGCTCTGTAAACGAAGCGGGCGAAGGTCGGGGATCGCCGCGGGATTGAAGCTACCGTCGTTCGTCACGTCGACGCGCCCCGGGCCCCAGCGCGCGAGCTCTTCGAAGCTCGGTTCGGGGGTGAGCGCACCGGCGGCATGCTTCAAGGCTCCGAGATCGAAATCCGCGTTCGTCGCGCCGGCAATCAGGCGACCGTCGGCACCGGGGCGGGCGTGGCAGCTCGCGCAGGCGAGCGCGAAGCGCTCCGTGCCGTCGGCGAGCGCAACGCGCACGAAGCCCCCGACGTGTCCTCGAGCGTCGGTCCAGGCGCCGTAGCGCGCGGCGGACGCGGCGCTGTCGACCGCCTTCGAAATCGCGGGCTCGAGCTGCGCCGGCCAGAGCTCGAAGGCGCGGCGCCCGAGCTCGACGAGGTCCGCTTCGGAAGAGACGGGGCGCGAGTCCGCGAAGACGGGCGCGAGCGCGCCTTCGCCGCCTTGCGACGGTCGCAGCGGATCGGCGTCGAAACGTCCGAGGTCATCCACGGTGACGGGCCGTACCGCTGGATTATGCTCGGCCAGAGCGTCCCATTGGACGGGCGTGCCGGCGTCGTCCAGCGCGTAGCGCGCGAGCCGCAGCCGGCTGTAGCCGTTCTCCGGCTCGACGAGGCTCTGGGTGAGCGCCGCGCGCCGATACGCACGCTCGGTCTCGAAGCGACGCGCGTCTTCGAGCAGCGCGGCCGGCTTCGATTCATCCGCCGGCGTGCCGGCGCAACCGGAATACCCAGCGAGCGCTGCTACCGCGAAAGGCACCAGGACCGAACGGTTCGCGCGGCGGCGCGTTTTCGGGGTGCGCACCGGGTCACCCCACGCAGTGGCTGTACATGCAGACCCAGTGGTCGAGCTCCGGTGCGAACGCGCAGTAGCCGGGCCCGGCCCCCGTGGACGGATCGGGCGTGACGCAGTCGCCGTCGTTCAAGCACTCGTCCTCCGCCGTCCGACAGTAGTAACCGATCACCCCCGAGTAGCTGCCGCACGTGCCGAAGGACGGCCCGCAAAAGCCGCCGGGACCGCAATCTTCGTCGCTGCTGCAATTGCTGGCCAGGCAGGCGTTCGCGTCGGAAGTCGGCGACCCCTCGCAGGCGCAGGTTCTTCCCGTGCCGCAGTCAGAGTCCGTGAAGCATTCGTCGTAGGTGCACTGCACGATACGACCGCTCGTGCAGCGCCCATTGCGTCCGTCCGTGCATTCTTCGTGGCTCTGGCATTCGCCGCCCTCGAGGGGCGGCACTTCCGGTGCCGGGCGTTCATCGTCGCACTCGACGGCAGTCGGCCGGTGCTTTTCCGGCTCTTCGAGGCCGCCGGAGCCACCCGAGTTTCGGCCGCCGCCGGTCGCGCTGCCTCCGCTTCCCGTTGCCGACTGCCCGCTCGAGCTGCCGCCGGACCCCGATGCGCTGCCCGTTGCGCCGCTGCTGGTCGTGCTGCTGCCGGTCGTGCCGCTGCCGGTCGTGCCGCTGCCGGTTGTGCCATCCGCGCTGGTTCCCGTTGTGCCAACCGAGGCGCCGGCGTCGTCCTGCTCCGACTTGCCACCACATGCCGCTAGCCCGACGGCGGCCAAGAATATGCTTAGTAGACCAACTTTCGTGCGCATCGCGTCAGAACCCAGAGCTCATATCCGAACGTGCTGAATGGCAAGACGCGTGCCGCCTTCGTCGACCGCGCTCACTCCGGATCGAGCCGGGCTCCGCGCGGAGAAATATGCTAGAACCTGCGGGTTGATGCGCCGAGAGACGAGGAAACTGACGGAGTCAGTCGCACGGGGGTGCCTGCTGTTCGGAGGCCCGTCCGTGCTGGTGCTGGGCCTCGCGGTTCACGGTCTGGCCGGGTGCAGCACGGGCTCTGGCAACGGCTCGCGAGAGGGCGGGTCGGGCGCAGGAGGCAACAGCAGCGTCAGTGGCTCGAGCTCGAGCGGTAACGTCAATGGCTCGAGCTCGGCGGTAACCGGCATCAGCATTTGCGACGGCGGCGAATGTGCCGGAAACTCGGGCGGCCCCGGCACGTGCGGCGACGGCATCCTGACGGAGGACGAGGCCTGCGACGACGGGGGTACGGATGACGGCGACGGCTGCTCGTCCGACTGCCTCGCGGTGGAGCCGGGTTACTCGTGCAGCCCGCCAGGGGTGCGCTGCCACGTGGTGGCACTCTGCGGTGACGGCCTCGTGGACTCCAACGAGATGTGCGACGACGGCGGGACCGACGACGGCGACGGCTGTTCGGAGCGCTGCAAGCTCGAGCTCGGCTACAAATGCGAAGGCGAGCCGAGCGAGTGCTCGCCCACCACGTGCGGCGACGCCGTTCGCGAAGGTGCCGAGAGCTGCGACGACGGCAACGTCGTGCCGCTCGACGGCTGCTCGGAGACGTGCCAGGCAGAGCCCGATTGCAGCTCCGGCTCCTGCACGTCGGATTGCGGCGACGGGCTGGTCATCGACGAAGAGTGCGATGACGCCAACACGCTAAACGGCGACGGCTGCTCGTCCGAGTGCGAGCTCGAGGACGGCTTCGATTGCAGCCAGGAGGCGAGCTGCGAAATCGTCAACGACGAATGCGTCCTCAGAGTGCCGGTCGTGTTCCGCGACTTCACCGGGGCGCACGAAGACTTTCGTTGCGGCGGCGCGACGCCCCAGCGTCCCGTCATCGATGCGGCGCTCGACGCGGCGGGCAAGCCGGTGCTGGTGACCGGCAACCCGGGTTGCATCGGCTCTGCGGACAGCTTTTCCGATTGGTACACCGATCAGCCCGACAACGTCACCGTTCCCAGCAGCCTCGTGCTCTACGACAACGGCAACGGCGGGTTCGTGAATCGCTACGGCCCGAACGGCGAGCGCTGGGTGGACGTAAACGGCAACGGGCTCGACGGCAATCCGTTGTTCTTGCCGCTCGACGATGCGCCGGGAGCCTCCATGGATGATTGGAGGTTCGCCGAGGTGCCGCCCGAATACACGGGCGACAACAACTGGCGCGCGGAGACCTACTTCTTTCCCGATGCGGGCCCGCACAACTTCTTGTTCACCACCGAGGTCGGCTACTGGTTCGCCTTCGAAGACGGCTTCACGGCGCAGCTCGACTTCCTCGGAGACGACGACGTCTGGGTGTTCGTGAACGGTGTGCTCGCGCTCGACCTCGGCGGCCTGCACGAGCCCGAGGACGGAAGCGTCGTCGTCAGTGACGCAACGGCCGCCAGCTACGACCTTACCGAGGGCAACGTCTACGCGATCAAGGTCTTCCACGCCGAGCGCAACCCCGTCGGTTCTTCGTTCAAGCTGACACTGTCGGGCTTTCAGAACACGCCCACCGAGTGCGTGCCCCTGTGCGGCGACGGCATCGTGAGCCTCGGAGAAGAGTGCGACGACGGTGAGAACGACGGCGGCTACGGCGAGTGCGAGCCCGGCTGCAAAGTCGGCGCTCGCTGCGGCGACGGCATCGTCCAGGAGAACGAAGACTGCGACGACGGCAACCGCTTCGACGGAGACGGCTGCGGCTCCGCTTGTCGCAACATCGTGCTCCGATAATCGCTGCCAGCCGCCAACAGGCGATCCGTCGGGTTGCGAAGGCCGCTCCGTTCGTGTTGGATCCGCGGCGGACAGGAACCACCGATGCTCTCGGCGCTGGACTCACTGGAACGCCTGCGGGAAGGAAACCGTCGTTTCGTGTCGGGTGTGCGTAGCCTGGACGCGTTCATGAGCCAGGCGCGGCGCAACGACTTCGTGGACGGCCAGGCACCCTTTGCCGTGATCCTGGGCTGTTCGGATTCGCGCGTGCCGGTCGAGAGCGTTTTCGATCAGGGGCTGGGAGACCTGTTCGTGATTCGCGTGGCGGGAAACATCGTCGCCTCCTCGCAGATCGGCAGCGTCGAGTTCGCCGCGGAGCGCTTCGGTACGCGTCTCGTCGTCGTGCTCGGCCACACGCGGTGCGGTGCGATCCAGGCGACGCTGGAAGAGCTCCAGCGCCCCACGACGCGCCAGTCGCGGAACCTCCGCTCCATCGTCAACCGCATTCGGCCCTCGGTCGAAGGGCTCTTGGCGACCGAGCTCCGCCACGACCGGGAGTCGTTGATGCGGCAGGCCGTGCGCGCCAACGTTCGCGTTTCCGCGAGCGCGCTGCGCAACGGTTCGGAAGTTCTCGAGCAGCTCACCCAGAACGAAGGCCTTCGCGTCGTCGCGGCCGAGTACTCCTTGGAAACGGGCGTGGTCGACTTCTTCGAGGGTGCGGCGTCGGGCGACGAGCTCGGCGAAGCGTCCCGCTGAGACGGCGCTCGATGTTTTCGTACTTGTTGCCTGGCGCTTTCCGGCCGGTGAAGCCGCTGCCCAGGTGCTTATCGTCGCTTTCCGACCGGGCGGCGCGGCCTGAAAAGAGCCGAACGGCGCCGTCGCGCGAGCGGCTGGCGCAGAAGAGCCCGTTCGTCCTAGCTTCCAGTTCCGCTTCGGAACGCCGGCATGCTGCTCTTCGATCTGATCGTCCTCAACTCGGTGCTCGCCGCGCAGGCGGCGGCGGTGCCCGTGCCCGTTCTGATCGAAGTGGAGGCGCCCGTGGACTGCGCCGGCGGTGCGGAATTCTACGAGCGAATCGCTGCGCGCACTCATCGCGTGCGCCCCGCGGCGCCGGACGAACCCGCTTTGCGCTTTCGAGTGCGGCTGAGAGAAGTGCCGGGGGGCGTGCGCGGCGAACTCTACATGCTCGGCGAACAGGGTGAAACCGACCGGCGGGAAGTGGACGGCGCGACCTGCGACGAAGTCGTCGAGGCACTTTCGCTGACGGCCGCGCTGGCCATCGATCCCGAGGCGGGTCTGGTTGCCGGCGACGCGGCCGCTGCCGCCGAGACGGGGCCGAAAGACGCTCCGCGTCGGTCGACTCCTCCAGCGGTGCCGGCGGAGCCGCCCCGCGAGTCGGCGCCGGAAGAGTCTCAATCCTTCGGTCTCGAGCTCGGTGGGGAGCTCGCCGCCGGTGAAGTGGTCTCGCCCTTCGTCGCGCTCGGCGCCGGGGTGTTCGCGCGCCTTTCCGGCAAGGGACGAGAAGGTTGGCGTCCGACGCTCGGCCTCAGGCTCTTGCACCTGCGCAACGACATCTTCACCACGCCCGTGCATGCGTTGGTGCGCTTCACGGCGCTTGCGGTCGAGCCGTGCCCGGTGCGCGTCGATGCCAATGGGCTTTTCCAATGGGAACCGTGCGCCGTGCTCGCCGGGGGTTTCATCCAGGCGAGGGGAAAGTCCGTTACCAACCCGAGCTCCGTCGTCCGCTCATGGTGGAGCGTGGGCGCGCTGATACGGGCGCTGACCCTCGGTGAGCCGCGGCTACAGTTCGAGCTCGGCTTCAGCGCGCCGCTCGTGCGGCGGCGCTTCGTGCTCACTTCGCCCGACAACGTGGTTGCGGAAACGCCGGCCGTCTCCGTGCTCGGGGCCTTCGGGCTGAGCTTCGAGCCCTGAACCCACGCGGTTTTGCCGTCGCCTGGCGCCCGTGATCTCTTCCGGCGAGCGCGGGAATGGACGGTAATCGAAAAGAATGACCAGCGCGGGAACCATCAGCGCGGGAGCGTGGCCCCGGCCCGGCGTGTTGCGGGTGCCGGAGCTCACCAGTATCGTTGCGTGGATGCGCCGGAAAGAGCGCGAGACGCGGCTCCGAAAAATGGTCGACGACTACGTCGACTTCGTTGCGCGGGTGCTCCGCAATGCGGGCACTCCAGCAGCCGAAATCGATGACGACTTGCAGCGGACCTTCATCGTCGCCTCGAACAGGTTGGAGGACGTGCGGGCGGGCGCGGAAAAGAGCTTCCTGCTCCAGACCGCGCTCCACATTGCCGCCCACGCTCGCCGCACCGTGGCACGCCGGCGCGAGGTGCCCGGAGACCAGGCGCTCGACATCGCCGACGCCTTTGCTTCGCCGGAACAGCTCACCGATCAGAAGCGCTCGCGCCAGCTCTTGGACGGCGTGCTCGAGCAAATGTCGTCGGACCTTCGCATCGTTTTCGTGCTCTACGAATTCGAGGAGATGCACATGACCGAGATCGCTGGCGTCCTCGGAATCCCCCGCGGCACCGTCGCTTCGCGCCTGCGGCGGGCGCGCCTGGACTTCCGAGCCCGCGTTCGCGCGCTAACGCGCGTGTCGGCGGCGAAGGTGGGCTCATGACCGAACCCCGGCGTCTGTTCGACGAGGCAGAAAGCGAGCTCGAACGCTCGTTGCTCGAGGCCGGCACCGACTATCGGAGTCCGATCGGTGCGCGCCAGCGAACGCTGGAGGCGCTCGGGATCACGGCTTCCGCCTACGGTTCCATTCGCATTCGCAGGCCGTCGTTGCTCGCCAACGTCGGCGGAGTGAAGGCAGTGTTGGCGGCAACGGCGCTCGCCGCCGCCGCGGTGCCGGCCGGCTACTATGCGTTCGAGAAGGAGGAAGCTCGCATCAGCGTGCCTTCACCGCCGGCAGCCGCTGCTGCTTCGAACACCGCCGCTTCGAAAGCGCCGGCAGCCGCCGTCAAGCAGCGCGTCAGCTCCGATCTCGAGGGAGCGTCACTCGATCCCGCGGAGACGCAAGCACCCCCCGAGCCGGCGGCGCCCAAGGAGCCCTCTTTCGAAAAGGCTCCGAAGCCGGCGCCCGGCGCGACGCCGCGCGCCCAGGACAAGCCCGTGGAATCCAAGCCGGCGCGCGCCGGCCTGGCCGCGGAGCTGGGAGCTTTGGAGGCGGCGCGCGCCGCGCTCGGCAGGCGCGACGCGACCCGAGCGCTCGCGCTCCTGGACGCCCACGCACGCGACTTCCCGCGTGGCCGCTTGAAGCAAGAAGCCGAGGTGATGCGCATCGATGCGCTCGCAGAGAGCGGGCAACGCGCCGCCGCGCGGCAGCGTGCCCAAGCGTTCCTGGGGAGAAGCCCGAACAGCGTCCTGGCCGGCCGAGTTCGTCGCTATCTCGGCGACTGATACCTTTCGATGCGGGCGCTCCCGATGCTGCTTTCGGGGATCAAGGTTTTCCGCGTTCCGGTGCAGTGGTCCGGCCTGGTGTGCGCCGCGCTGAGCTCGCTTCCGGCTTGTGGAACCACGGTCGATTCGTTGGGCCACGATTTGCCCGCCGACGCCGGGCCCGACGCCGAGTCGCTGCGGCCGCTCACCGGGCCTGGCGAATACCCCAACCCACTGTCCGACGTCCTCGGCCTGAGCGATGAGGAAATCGCCGCAAAGATCGCCGTCGTCTTCGAGCATCTCTTTTACGGCGACCCGGCCACCGAAGCCATCTACTTCCCGGTCGGCGCCGATCAAGCGTTCATCCGCGACATTCTCCACGACGACATCCGCACCGAAGGAATCGGTTACGGGATGATCGTCGCGGTCGAGCTCGACAAGCGCGAGGAGTTCGACCGGCTGTGGACCTACGCGCGCGCCGAGCTCGAATACACCGACGGCGCGAATCAGGGCTACTTTCGTTCATCGTGCGACACGAACGACGGCGCCACGACGCTATGCGTCGACCCGTTCGGCACGGAACAGTTCCTGACCGCGCTCCTGTTCGCTCACGGCCGCTGGGAAAGCAACGGCGGCATCGACTACGAAGCGGACGCGCTCCGCCTGTTTCACGTACTGCGCGACAAGGAAGCGCAAAACGGTGGCGTAGTCGACGGCGTGACCAACTCGTTCGACGGGGCGACCCAGCTGCCCTTCGACGAACCGAACACGGCCGCGTCCGAGTACACGCGCCCGTCGGTGGTCATGCCCGCCTACTACGAGCTCTGGGCCCAAGCGACGGCTGATGCATTCTGGAGCGACGCTGCCGAGAGCGGTCGGGTTTATTGGCAAGCCGCCGCGCACCCGACCACCGGCCTCTTGCCGGTTCGCGCGTATTTCGACGGCACGCCCGTCGAAGCGTGGAGCACCTTCGCGCCGGAAGCGTACCGTACCCATCTCAACATGACGCTCGATCGAATCTGGTTCGACAGCGACGCGTGGCTCGTCGAAGCAGGCGACCGACTGCTCGAATTTTTCTTCGCGCAGGGCATCGACGCGTACGGCAAGGAGTACTCGCTCGACGGCACGGTCGTCGACCCGTCACACGACGCGGCGCTCGTGGCGATGAACGGAGTCACGGCC
>DASWGX010000615.1:0-2955 GCA_036393455.1 Polyangiaceae bacterium | reverse complement strand
TTACGCGCCACTTCTCGGACCGCCTCGTGTGCAAGGGCGGCGCGGAAGGGCTCCAGGCAATCGGCGTCACGGACCCACCGTTTGGCATCGCCGTCAAGGTGCTCGACGGCCAGGCGCGCGCGCTCGGCCCGATTTGCATCGCGGTGCTCGCGGAGCTCGGCTTGTTCAGCGCCGGAGTTCCGGCGTCGCTCGAACACTACGCGCGCCCGCGCGTTCGCAACCTGCGAAATCTCGTCACCGGCGAGATCATCGCTCGCGTGGAGCTCGAGCCGGTTCCGTGACGCGAACAGGCGCATCGGCGACCGCTTGTCTCGCGTCGGATCGAGGCGTCGCCGAGCGGCATTTCCTTACGGGGACGAACGTTCAGCGCATTCTTGCGCGCGGAAGGTCGGAACGACCGAATCGAGGTTTCGAATCGAATCGCCATCTGCCGCGTCTGGGTACGGCAAGACTGACTTGGGTGAGGGAGCTCAATGCGCCGAGGAGAAGGTGGAGCCGTTCCGGCGCCTCTCGACGTTTCGCTCGATCGTGAGCGCGGCGTATGCCGGAGCTCCGTTGCGGTCGCCGCCGGCTCCGAGCGTTCCTCAGTCAGCCGGCGCAAAGTGAAACGTGAAGCGCGTCACGTTTCGGAAATGAAACGGCGAGGTCAAGGCTTGCACTTCGAAATAGTATCGCCAGCCGGGCTCGCTCCAGCCTGGCTCGGCAGGGTAGGTCCAAGAGTATGTGTCCGACATCGCCGCGCTCGATACTTCGAACGACGTGCCCTGGTAGGCGATATACACGGCGCCATCGTCCTTGAACAGGGCGAGGCGGTGCTGGAAGGTGTCGCCGAGCTCGCCCGGCGGAATCTCGAAATCGATTTCGATCGACTGCTCGATCGTCACGGACTGGAGCGTGCCGAGCGTCGCATCGAAAGATTCGAACTCGCCGTCGTGGTACCACCATGCCCACGCGCTGATGGTGCCGTTGTAGTCCCATACGTCGACGTCCCCCTCGTCGATCAGCTCCTGAGTAACCACGGTCGGCCGGGCGCCTCCAGACCCGCCGGTGCCGCTAGCATTGTTCGTTCCGCCCGCCCCGGAGCCGCCCAATCCTCCGGGGCCGGTGTTTTCGCCGGTGTTGCCGGAGCCGCCCATGCTCGCCGCGCCGGCACCGCTCCCCGAGCCGTCGTCGGCGCCCGCGCCGTTCCCGGTTGCACTGGAGCCGCCCGTACCGCTTCCCGAAGTGCTGTTTCCCGTCGTACCAACACCTGACGCGCCGCCAACCATCAGCGGCGGCTCTGCACCGCTCGAGGCCGACTCGCTCGCTCCGCCTGCGCCGGATGCAACTCCCGTCGCGCCGCTTCCGTCGCTGCCCGTGGTTTCCGAGCCAGCGTCCGAGTCGTCGGCGCCGCTCCTGCCCATCGCTCCCGCCGCGCTTGCCTCGGCACCTCCGTCGCCGCTTGCGACGCGAAACGGCTCGCCGCACGCGGATGCAGGGCCCACGGCGAGGGCGAACCAGAGCGCTGCTCCGACTTTCCGGTCGCCCAAAGCTTGAAAGTTCACCGCAGCCGCCTCACGCCCGCCACACGCTCAAGCACCTTATCTCATCGGCGCTCGAGGACGGTCAAGGCCGACGGCGGTGCGCGAGCGCCGTTTCGACGTCCGACGCCGAGCCGCCCCGAGAGCTCAGGCCTCAGCCCCTGCTCCCCAGTCCATGACCATCGCCGCCGCGAATTTGTGCTCCTCCCTAGCCCTGCTTCCCCAACCTCCCCTTCTCCAGCGGCCTTTCACCTTCGTCCCCGATCCCCTCCGGCCCGATCATCAATCAGCGCTGCGGCCGGGGCGAGGGGGCTTCGGCCGCGAGAACCCGGCGCCTCGTCGAAGCGAGCGCGGAGCCGGATTCCTGCGGCTCAGGGTTCGGGCAGCACCTCGAACGGGGCCCGGCGCAGATCGATCGCCGGGTTTCGATCGAAGAAGTTAGCCGGAACGAGCTCGAAAGAAGCGCTCTCCCGCGGCAGCACGGGGAAGTCTTCCGCGGCCGTGACGTGGTGGAACGTCACCGTGTGCCACAGGACGATGTCCGCGTGGGCGATGTTCTCGTTGTTGGCGATGTAGCGCGGCAGGCCTGGCCGACCCGGGTTCTGATTCGGCGTGTCGCCGGCCGCGAAGCGTTCGTCGGCGTCGAAGGCAGTAACCCATAGGTCGTGCTCGATGAACCCGGCGCGGCGGAAGTCCTCCGGGTCGAGCAGCGGTTCCCCATTGCCTCCGGACTCCAGAACGTAGCTGGTGCTGTAGCCGAGTGCGTTCTTGTCGTGCGCGCTTTCCACCCGCCACACGCTTTCCTCGTCGTCCAGCGCTGCCATGCGCTCGCGCCTGAGCAGTCTGTTCTCGACGGTCCATATGCTCTTGCGCGGGCTCTTGCGACCTGCCTTGACGCTCTTCAGACGTCCGAGCACGAAGTTGTTCTTGGGTCCGTCCACGTCCATGTCGAGGCGGAAGTTGAAGTGGTGGCTGTGATAGGTAGCAACCAAGTTCGGCGCAACGAGTGTACCGAAGGCCGTATCCGAGCGGGCGGAGTGGTCGTCCAGATGGCGGCTTTCCACGCCCTTGGGCACGTCGATTCCGGTCAAGCTGACCTCGACGCGGATCGACCCCGCCTGCGTGAAGACCCAGTCCACGATGTAGTCGTAGTTGCCGACCTGCGAGATCATTCGGACCACGAGCTCGACTTCCGCTCGCCCTTCGTAGCTGGGCCCGCCCGGTGAGAAGAGCTCGAAGTGGCGCCAGATGGGGTTGCCGGTCGAGCGCTCGAAGATGCCCACCACGTCCTCGAGCGGCAGGGGCACCACGGGCACGTCCGGATCGGGAATTGCCGCGGAGATGACTGCGTCCAGCAGCACCGCGTTCGCGGGCAAGTCGAGGCCGAGGGCCAGCGGAGACGCCAGGAGTCCGAAACCGAACTCGCCCTCGTCCA
>DASWGX010000614.1:0-6182 GCA_036393455.1 Polyangiaceae bacterium | reverse complement strand
GTGACTCTTGGGAAAGGGTTGCCCGTCGACCGTATCGGGGCCATTCATCGAGCCGCCGACGAACGTGATGTCCTTGCCGTCGGCGAGTGCGAGGCTGAAGAGCTCGATCCGGTAGCCGCCCGGCGTATCGAAACCGTCCGTGATCGAATCCCCGAGCGGCAATACCCTGCACGGCTCGCTCGCGGGACACGGCATGAAGCTCATCGCGCCGCCCGACCCGCCGGTGCCGGCGCTGCCGCCGGTGCCCGCATCTCCACCGGTGCCCGCGCCGCCCATGCCGCCAGTCCCGGATGCCGCCGCGCCTCCCGACCCTGCCGCGCCACCGGAGGAAGCCGGCGTACCGGCGCTGCCGCCGATGCCCGCGCTCGTCATACCGCCGGCGCCGCCGCTCGAGCCGCCGGTGCCCGAGGCTGTCGCCGCGGCAGCGCCGCCAGTGCCCGCCGAGCCCCCGGCGCCCGAGACGGCGCCAGTCGAAGCGCTCGCGGTGCCGTCTACACCCTGGCTCTCCCCGCAGCTCGCGACAGCGAGGCCCAGGAGGAGCGCGAAGGGACGGATGTGCCTCGTCGCGGTCGGCATACTCTTCCTACATATTCCATATCCCCGGCGGCGCGTGATCCGATCACGCACCGCAATACCGGCGACATCATGCACAACCGCTGTGGTTGTATCTTTCGCCGCGGCCGCGCCGGTCCTCGCCGCGGCGGGCCGCCGTTTCACGCGGGCGAGCTTGCGCCCGCGACTCTCACGGGCAAGCGAAGCGCAGGTTGTCGAGCACCGGCCGCTCGATGCAAGTGCTCCTCGCAAGAATGCCCGCACAGCATCCCGTCACGTCGTGCAGATTCACACTGCGGGCTCCCGTGGGTCCTATCACCCGTGCCCGTAGAACCGTTGTCGCCTGAGGAGCTTGAGGAACGCACGGCGTGTTCGCGGTCCCTCGTAGCGTCGCCGGTCCGGAACCGGCACGGACCTCGGATCTTGCAGGAGCGCCGTGCGGAGCGCCGTCACGTCGTCCTCGCTGATCTCGCTGCGCGTGGCGGCGATGTCGATTCCGTAGATCCTCGCTGCGTTGAGGCCGAAGATTTTTTCTTTGATTTCCTGCGTGAGCGCCGGGTAGCCGTACATTTCCTGCATCGGCTCCGGGATCTGAAACATGCGAAACGCGACGATCTGGCTCTGCGGGATGCCGTTGTACACGCAATCGGTTCCCCACAGGATCCGGTCGGGGCCGAGAGCCAAGAGCAGCTTGCCGAGCACGTGCGCGGCCTGCTCGGGCTCGGTCATGATGTTGGCCCAAGTCGTCCCGAGCTCGGCGTAGACGTTGCCTTCCGGGCCAATGCCAGTCTCCTGGAGAGCCCGAATCATGCGGTCGGCGCCGAAGTGGTCCGAGGCGTTGGGATCGTAGGGGTGGTTCTCGTCCGTCGACCGCTCGTAGCCGGAGTGATACACGAGAAAGTTCAAGTCTGGAGCCGCCGCGGCCGCGCGCACGACGTCGGCAGGGGAGCCGTTCGCGGCGTATCCGCCGTTGTCCCAGAGCCCTCGATGAGCCGCCACCATGCGAACGCCGAGCGCGCGCGCCGCCTCCACGAACGGCGGACCCAGCTCGTCGCTGTCGAGCAGCAAGCTCCCCTCGTGCGGGTACACCTTCCACGCCGATGGGCTGTACGCCTCTGCCAGCTCGCCCATGTAGTCGAGCTCGGAAGTGCCGCGTTCGGGCTCGGCATTGGCATGAATGAGCAGCCGGGGCCCCCCGAGGCGATTGATGATCTCTTGCACCTGAGCGCGCGCCGCCACGTTCGGCGCCCCGAGCGCACGGGCGCCCGGGGGGCCCGAAAGAATGGCCACGTCGGTTTCGCTCTGCACGAAGATCTGCGTGATGAAGTCGAGCGCGCGCTCGTCCGGCGGAACGCTGTCCCAAGGCTCTTCGATCTCCTCGGACGTATGGGTCTGGACGTCGATGATGAACTCGTTGCCGGACATCATCTCGTCGCCCGCGTCCGGGTCATCGGTCATCCCGGCGTCGACCATGAAACCGCCGGTGCCTCCCATGTTCATGCCACCGCTGCTGTCGCTTCCCCCGGAGCCGCCGTTGCCACCCGAAGCCACCCCGGAATCCATGCCGCAACTCGGGCCCGAGCACGAACCTCCCGCGCCGGCGCCGCTTCCGCTCGCGCCCTGACCGGAGCCCGGAGCCTCTCTGCCCGTCGAGCACGCCGCCTGGTTGATCGCCAACAGGGCGGCGGCCATTCCGCAGGAGCTGTTCGCGAACTCGCGTCGCGTCATGCCGAGACGTCGATGCTTCTCCTCGACCATCTGCCGCCAGAGCCGTTCGGCCTCGACGGCGCGCCGCGTGGGCGGAATCGGACAAAACTCGCCGTTCGACGGCGCATGAAAGTCGAGCGGCGGAATCAGGTCCGGCTCGGGCCTGGACTTACGACTGGTGCCCATGGCGGGCATGCTAACACCGGGCGCCGGGAGCCGAGCGACACGGTTGCCTTTGCGGTACCGGGGCGTATTCTGCGCAGCGAGTGATACCCGCGAGACGCCAGAAGCACACGGACAGGCAGGGGCGGTCCTGGTCCGTCGTCGTGGCGCCCCTGGCGCGGGCCGCGCAGCTCGACGCGGAATTTTGGCGGGCAATGACCCCGGAAGAGCGCGTCGTCGCCGTCCATTATTGTACCGAGAGCGCGCTCAGGGCGCGAGGAATGAAGCGTGTCCCGCGACTTCGAAGAATTGCTCGAGTCGTTGAACGATGAAGGCGTTCGGTACCTCATCGGCGGCGCACACGCGCTCGCCCTTCACGCGCGACCACGCGCCACGAAGGATCTAGATCTCTTCATTGCTCCCACGCTCGCGAATGCCGGGCGTTTCATTCGGGCCCTGGCGAGATTCTTCGGCGGCTCCTCACCGAGCTACGTCACCGTCGAAGCGCTGTTGGACGAGCACCTCATCGTCCAGCTCGGCGTCGCTCCGGTACGAGTCGACGTCCTTTCGCACTTCGCCACGCTGAGCTTTGCCGAAGCATGGCGTACCCGCGTGGATGCCAAGTTCGGCACCGTGAGCGCGCACTACCTCGGCCGCGAGCAGCTTCTCGCGGAGAAGCGCCATTTCGATCGACCGCAGGACCGGGCCGACGTTGCCGCGTTGCTCGGTGCCACGAAGCAGCCCACCCGCCAGCGCAAAGCGCGCCCACGCGCGAAGCCGCGCGGGCGGCGCTCGTAGCGGAGCGACACTCAAACGCATGGCGCAAGAAGGCGCTCCCGACGCGCACGATCCGAGCTTGACCGCGTCTCGATCTGAGCCGTTCGCGTGGCTCGTACGCTCGAGTCGGGTTGGTATGCACGCCGGCCAGTCGCTCCTCACGCGCCTGACGACCCGTCACGACGCGCAGGCGTGCCGCACCGAGACATCGTCGACGTACAAGGTGACGCCGGCGGCCGGTCCCTCGACGTAGATCGTCAGCTCGGACAGATCACAGAGCGGCAACACGAGCTCGCCGCTCAGTTTTTTCCACGTTCCGGATGCAGCCGTGGTCGCCGCGAGCTGCCGGTATTCCGGGGCCGCGCCGGCGCAGACGATCTTCGCAGTCAAGAGCAAAGGCTGGCTCCCGGAGCCCGCCGTCATCGCCCACGCCGTTGCGTCGTAGTCGAGCCCGGCCATCGCGCTCCCCAAGAGGCTATAGGCCGGGCCCTGCCACGTTGCGGTGCGATTGGATACGCGCGCGCTCTTGAAGCCGCTGTGCTTGAACTGCGTGGAGGCGCTGAGCGTGGCGCTGCCGAACACGAACCAACCCTGCGTCCCGCTTTCGAAACCGGGGTTTTGAACCAGGTTCGACGCGACGCAGGTCGGAGCTTCCGAGTCGACGACCGTTTCGGGACCTTGCGGTTTGTCAGGGAATTTCAGGCCGGGAGCTTCACGGAAAGTGGCGAGAATGCTGACGCCGGGCTCTCCGTCGTCTTCGAGCAAGGGCTCCTCCAGCGCCGCCTCGTCTGCTCCGGCCTCCGGCTCGGACGGGTCGTAGCCGCGCCGATTCAGATTGCCGATCACCAGGCCGTCGAGGCGGTACACGCGCTCGGCGCCGGCGTTCACGCTCAGTGCGAACGTCAGCACGAGGTCGTCGTAGGAAGCGCTGGCGAGCACGTCGACGAGGGTGTCCGATAGCTCGAACGACACGGGTCTGAACGCGCCGGCCGGAAAGCCGCCGAGGTCGGCACTACCGGCGAGCACGGAAGCGAGGCCGAGGCTCGGCGAAGTCAGGAACAGCGACAGCGTCGCCGGCTCGTCCAGCGGTACCATGACGTTGATGTGCGCGAGATTGTTGGCGCGGCTGATGCCCGCGATTGTCCGAAGCGGCAGACTCGTGACGGTCGCGGGTCCCGTGACCGCGACGGAGAGCGAGGTTTCGCCCAGAAACGACAGGTCCGAGTCCAGCGCGATCTGGCTGTTCGTGCTTTGCCAGGAGAGCGGACTTTCGAAGTCCGAGACGGCTACCTCCGGCGCGGCACCGTCATCGTCGCCGCCGGGCGGCGGTACCGGAGCCCCACCGACGCGCAGGTCGTCGAAGACGTAGCTGCCCGGCGCGTCGAACGGTACGTTCAAGACCAGCTTGATCCTGAGGTCGTCGTAGTCGTTTCCGAGCACGTTCGCGATGTTCTCCGGCAACGTGAACGCGATCGTGTTGAATGCGCCGAGCTCGACGTTGCCGGTGAGCTCGACGGCTTGGACGAACTGATGCTGGATGCCCTGCGACGGCGCATCGACGATCAGTTGCGTCTGACCGAGCCAGTCCGGGTTCGATTGTGCCAGCGGGACTTTGAGTCGATAGGTGACGCTGGCGTCGCCGCCGCCCAGCGTGCTGAGCGGCGCGCTCGAGAGCTCGACGTAGCCACCGCCGGACCACGCGAGCGCGCCCGTGCCCTGCTCGGCGTCCGAGGTGGCCGTCAGCGTGCCGGCGGAGGCCGTCCAGGCCGCCGGAGTCTCGAAGCCCAGGATGGCTTGGTTCGCCGGCTGTTCGAGCCCCTGGCGCTGCGTCGCAATCGAGGCCTCGGGTTTGACCGACTCGCAGCCCAGTGCGGCCAAGCCCAGTGCGGCCACGACGAGCCCGATCGAGAGAATGTGCTTTCGCGTCATCGTTCGCTCCTCGCTTCGTTGTCACAGGCCAGATTGCGTGTCGTCCGCGGTGCCGCAGACGTCGGCGCCGTCCCCCTTGACGCTCCGAACGCCCATGCAGACGTGGCGCTCCATGAATTCGAAGTCGCTGCGGGCGGTCAGGGTGGTGCCGCGCGTACCGTCCGCGAAGGGCAAGAGCTCGATGGTGCGATACTTGAGATCGTCGTCGTCGTCGTCGGTGCGCCGCGCCAGCCAGGTGCCGCGCAGGGAAGCCGTGAACGCATCCTGGTAGATGTCGATGCCGGTCGAGCCGATGGTTTTCGACCAGACGGTCCCGAGCGTGATCGCCCGATCCTTATTGGTCGCAGCAGGTTCCGTCAGCGTGCCAAGCTCGAAATTCTTGCTCATGTAGAGCACCGGGTAGGTGTTGTCCCCGCTTTTCACCTTGTAGGCCACGTAGATGCGTCCGACGTTCAGGTCGGCGGTATTGAGCGCGGTCGCGGGCTGCCCGTTGACCAGCGGAGTTCCCACGCGCTGATGACCGATCGCGATCGAGGGCTCGCTCCTCAGCGTGCCGAGGCCGAGCTGGCGAAGCCAGCGATCTTCCTCGGCCACGTAGGCGTACACGTGGCCCTGGTTCTGGCCGTCGACGAAGGCTCCGACGCCACGGCGAATGCCACCCACCAAAACCGACGTCGCCGCCGGCTTTCGCCCGCCGATGACGCCCTCGTCGCTGGCCTTGTCGGCGAGCAGCACGTCGCCGTCGGTATCGAGCAGCGGACCCTTGTCCATCCAGCTCGATGCCTGGATGGGGTCGCCGGTCGTGCGCACCATCCAGCGGTACTCGCTGGTTCCGGCGTCCACGTAGATGACGGCGAGCGCGCGCTCGAGCTGGCCGTCGACGTCGACCGTCATCTCGACGATCTCGGGCGGCCTACTCACGCTGAGCTCGAGATCGAGGACCTCCCACTCGGCCTCGGTGTCGACCTCGGGCGCGACTCCGTAGCCGTCCTCGGTCAGTACGATGCCGCGCGAAAGCGCGAAGCGCACACCGTTGTCTTCGGTTCGCACGACCA
>DASWGX010000613.1:0-4885 GCA_036393455.1 Polyangiaceae bacterium | reverse complement strand
CCTCGCGCGGCTCGGGGCCGGCGGAAGCGAGAATGGTTCTGACCGGGGCCGCGCCTCAGGCGGTGCCGCGCGCTACGGGCAAGGGGTGGACACAGCGGAGCGCCGGATCGCCGGCCGCGGCGGACGGAGGCACGACGGGCGCTGCCCTCGCACCGTCCCGAAGCACTCGGGCGAGCGCGAGTGCTCCGGAGACCGGGCCGCAGGCGGTCGCCGCAGGCGAGCCGCCGTCGATCGCAACGTCGAGTACCGGCGCCTCCACCGCAGGTCCGTCGAGCCCGGTGCCGGCCGCGGTGTTCGGCGAACTCAAGCTGACGTCGGTGCCCCAGGCGAGTGTCACCGTCGAGGGGCGCGCGTACACAACGCCTGTGGCCGGGGTACGCCTGCGTGCGGGGAGTCATCGCGTCACCTTTCGCAATGAGACTTGGGAGGGGCCCGTATCCACGCAGGTCGTCCTCAAAGCCGGAGACCATCGCAGCGTGCACGCGGACTTCACCAGCGAGCCGCCGCGCGTGATCGTCCGCTGAGCCTCTGCGGCTTGCGCGCGGTGCCCGGTGCGCGTATTGCCGCAGCCGCAATGCGCGTCCTGAGCGGTGTTCAGGCTTCGGGGCATCAGCACCTGGGCAACTATTACGGCGCAATTCGGCAGTTCGTCGCGCTTCAGGATCGCGGCGAGGCCTTCTATTTCATCGCCAATCTGCACGCGCTCACCACCGTGCAGGATGCGGCAAAGCTGCGCGAGCTCACGCTCGAGGTCGCTCTGACGTTCCTATCGCTCGGGCTCGACGAAAGACGCGCCGTCTTGTTCCGGCAATCGGACGTACCGGAGCATTCGGAACTGTTCTGGATCCTGGGGACGCTGGTGCCCGTGAGCCACTTGGAGCGGGCACACAGCTACAAAGACAAGCTCGCCAAGGGGCTCCGCCCGGACTTCGGCTTGTTCGCGTACCCGGTGCTGATGGCCGCCGACATCTTGCTCTACGACGCGGATTGCGTACCGGTCGGCGGCGACCAAGTGCAGCACCTCGAGTTCGCTCGGGACTGGGCGACGAAGTTCAACCTGACGTACGTTCCCGGCTACGATCCCGCGGACCCGCTCGGGCAGAACACAGGCACGCCCGGCGTGCTGCGGCTTCCCGAAGCGATGGTGCCCGAAGGGGCCATGTCCGTGCCGGGCATCGACGGACAGAAGATGAGCAAGTCGTACAACAACACGATCGACCTATTCTCCGACGAAGCCACGGTGAAAAAACGCATCATGTCGATCAAGACCGATTCGACGCCGATCGAGGCGCCGAAACCGACCGAATCGGCCTTGTACCAGCTGCTCAAGGTGGTGGCGCCGCCGGACCGCTTCGCCGCCATCGACGAGAGTTGGCGCGCGGGCGGCAAGGGCTACGGCGACTACAAGAAAACGCTGCTCGACCTCTTTCACGAGCAGTTCGGTGCTGCGCGGCAGCGCCACGCGGAGCTCAGGCGCGACCCCGCCGAAGTGGAACGCGTGCTCCATCAGGGGGCCGAACGCGCGCGGCAGCAAGCCGCGCCGCTGATGGAGCGCGTGCGTCGGGCGGTCGGCATCTGACGTCGCGTGCCGTTCATTCGGAGGGTGCACGCAAGCGAGCAACCTCGAGGGCCCTCGTTTGGCGTAACGCTTCGTACAGAGCGATCGCCACGCTGTTGGCCAGGTTGAGCGAGCGCACCGCGCCGAGCATCGGGATCGCGACGACGCGGTCCGTGTGGTCGCGCAAGAGCTCTTCCGGAAGCCCGGTGCTCTCCTTGCCGAAGACCAGGGCGTCCCCCGCGCGAAACCGCACGTCGAGGTAGCTCTTCGTCGCTCGGCCGCTGAAAAGCCAGAGGCTGGGCTCGCGGCCGAGGTTCGCCGCGGCCGCCCGCACGCTGGCCTCGGCTTCGCTCAGGGTGGCCGCGCTTTTTACGTCGACGAGGTGCCAGTAATCGAGACCGGCCCGCCGCACCGCGTGCTCGTCGGTGCGAAACCCGAGCTTGCCGACCAGGTGAAGCGTGCATGCCGTCGCGGCGCAGAGCCGGGCCACGTTGCCCGTATTAGGCGGAATTTCGGGCTCCACCAGCACGACGTGGAACGGGACAGTTTGCTTTTCGGCGTAGAACCGAGCGCGGTCGGAGGGCGGCATTCTCTGCCATCTTAGGCCGAGCGCCGGGCCAGCGCTTTGCTTGACGCCCGACCGAGGCGCCAAGTAGCCTCGCTCGTCGCAGAAAGCTCTGCCGATGGCATTGAAACTACGCTGGATGGTCGTGGCGCTCGGGGCGCTTCTGTTGAGCTCCAAGAGCTCTCTGGCCGAGCCCATGGATCCGGCGCTCGGACGGCTCGTGGTGGATTCGGATCCGAGTTGCCGCACCCCGGAGGGCCGCTTCGCCGACGGATCACAGGGTGTGGGCGGGGACTTGGATGCGCTCGAAGAGGCGACGGGCAGCCGCTGGTGTCTGCCGGACAGCGCCGCTTTCGCCAAACTGGTGAATCAGTACGGTTTTGCGTTCGCCCCGAGCGCGATGCACTCGGCGCGCACGACGGGCCTCGGCGGTTTCCACCTTTCGATGGAGGCCGTCTACACCAAGATCAGCAGTGACGCGGCCTACTGGCGCGAAGGCACGCAAGGGACCGTCGATCCGGCGACCAATACAGCATCCTCCGAGAACGCCGCCCCGTCGTCGATCCTGCAGCTTTACTCCGCCAAGATTCGCAAGGGGTTCGGCTTCGGCCTCGAGCTCACCGGGAGCGTCGGGTTCATGCCGAGGACCAGCATCATCGCCGGCGGCGCAGACGTGCGTCTCTCCTTGCTCGAAGGGTTTCGCCGCGGCCTGCCCGGCATCTTGCCGGATATCGCCGTAGGTGCCGGAGTGCGGACGATCAGCGGGACGGCGGAGATGCAGCTCACCACGGCGGCCCTCGACGCGCAGATCTCGAAACCGCTTCCACTCCAGGATTCCTCCATTCTCACGCCGTGGGTCGGCTACCAGTACGTCTGGATCTTCGGGGACTCCGGGCTCATCGACCTCACACCGGCCACGGACGCCATCAATTACTGCAACTACACGGGCAACAACATCCCCGGCAACCAAGACCCAGCGGAGACGACGTCGGACGGCGGACCGCTCTACGACGGGCAGCCCGTCTGCAACGGAGGCTCCGCGCTCGACTTCAACAACAACGCCGTCTTCGATCGCGTGCGCTTCGAGCGGCAGCGACTGCTCGTCGGCGTCAATTACCGCTACGAAGTCGTCATGGTCGGAGCGCAGTTCATCACCGACATCCTGAAGCCGAGCGACGCCCAGAACGACGAATCCGACAAGGAGCTGCTCGAAGGCGAGGACCGTCAGTGGTCGCTCGTGCTCGAGCTCGGCGCCGCGTTCTGACGGCGGGAAGCGACTCGGCGCCGGCTACCCAGGCGTGTGCATTTCAGTGCACGAGTTCGCCGTCGCTGGTTTGCGGCGCGGGACCGAGGTCGCGCATGTCCCGGAGCCCGCCGCCCAGGCGCACCGAAATGGCCGTGGCGAGCACGCTGACGAGCCCGCTCGCGTAGAGCCCCCAGTCGAGCTCGAACACGACTTTGACCAGGCGGTGCTGCGCGGGGGGGACCAGAGCGAGCATGGCGACTTCCACCAGCGTCATGGCCGCGAAAACCGTCGCGATGACACGCGCGCCCCGAAGCTGCCAAACCGAGCGGCGGCTCAGCACCAGCGGGACCAGCAAGAAGTAGCCGAGCGCGCCGCCCCACAGCCAGCCTGCGGTTCCGCGCGCCAAGTCGAAGCCGCTCAGCGTGACAGTTCGCGGGCTCGTAATCTCGACCCAGGGCGAGAAGAAGAGCGCGAGCCCAGCGCACGAGAGCACGAAGAGCGCGCCACGACCACGGCGCCAGAACGTCAGCGGAAGCCGCACGTCCTCGGGCGACACCGGTTCCCCCCGCGCGGCTTGGTCGCTCAGTACATCGAGCGATGGAGGCAAGCGCCGCAGCGGCACGAGTTCGACGTCGCACTGCGGGCAGCGCGGGCCCTCCACCGGTGTGAAAAGCTCGCGGCAGAACGGACAGGCGAAAAGCTCCTGCACCTCGCTAGCATAGCGCACTGCTCCGAGTGCCTTGACGGGTGGAAAGCTGCGAGACATCGGCTAATCTTCAGGCCCAGATGAGCGTCGCGGAGCTGTTCGAGCTGTCGGAGGACGCCCCCCACCTGCGCCAGGCCCTCACCCACCCGAGCTTCGCCAACGAGCGGCGCGAGAGCGCGGACAATCAGCGCCTGGAGTTCCTGGGTGACGCGGTGCTTCAGTTCTGCGCGAGCGAGCTCGTGTACGAGCGCTTCGGGAATGCCGACGAGGGGACGCTGACGCGCCTGCGCGCGCAGGTCGTCAACGCCGAAGCGCTGGCGGAATGGGCGCGGCGGCATCAGGTCGATCAGGCGCTGTTCTTGGGCCGGGGTGCTCTCGCGTCGGGACTCGGCGCGAGCACGAACGTCCTTGCCGACGCGGTCGAGGCGTTGATCGCCGCGAGCTTCCTGGACGCGGGTCTGGACGCGGCGCGCCGGGTATGCAGGCAGGTCGTCGACTTCGGGCTCTCGCACTTCGCCGCCGAAGACGGACGCGATCCAAAAAGCGCTCTGCAGGAGTTCGTGCAGGCAATCGGGCTGCCGGCGCCGCGCTACCACGTGCTCGAAAGCGGAGGGCCGGCTCATGCCCGCTGGTTTCGCGTCGAGGTAGAGGTGGGAGAGGAAGCGCTCGGCTCCGGCAACGGGCGGTCCAAGCGGCTTGCGGAGCGCGCGGCGGCCGAGGCGGCGCTCAGCCAGCGAGAGCACCTGCTCGAACGCTTTCGGCCGCCAAGCTCGCCCGAAGCGCCCGGAAGCGCGCCCTGACGGGGACGTG
>DASWGX010000612.1:0-8851 GCA_036393455.1 Polyangiaceae bacterium | reverse complement strand
GTTGATGTCGAGCAGGGCTTCCTCGATGCGTTCGCCGCTCAGCTGTACCTGGTTCAGCACGGCTTCTTGCTGCTCGGCCGTGATGACGCCGTCGGCGACGAGCCGCTCGGCGAGGCGGCTGTGTGTCGTGCCACGCATGCTCGAAAACAGAAACTATACCCGCTCAGGCTTTCCCGCGACAAAAGCATCGGGGCTCGCGCGGCGAGGACGGCCACGCTGCGACGCGGTTCCCGTCGCTCGGAGCGGCACGTCGCTTGTCGCCCAGAGCTCTGAGTGCGGTTTCTGGCGGCGGTCGCCGAAATGACCGCGAACGACGAGGTGCGATACTGGCGCTTCGCGGGACACGCCGCGCCTCGGTCACCTCGCGCTTCCGCTCCGCCTGCCCTGCCGGCGCTCCTTTTCGCATGCCGGCCGAATGGCCAGGCGCACAAGGCGAGGGGCGCGCTTGACGAACCCGCGGGCCGAAGCTAACAAAGCCGCCCTTTCACGGTCCGCCGGACGCCGGCGGAGGTTTCTTCAATGCGAACTTTCGTTGCCAAACCCGCCGACGCCGCTCAGGCCCGCGCCTGGTGGGTCATCGACGCCAAGGGGCAGCCCCTCGGCCGCCTCGCGTCGCGCATCGCCGTGCTGCTGCGCGGCAAGCACAAACCCACCTTCACGCCTCACGTCGACACCGGCGATTTCGTCGTCGTGATCAACGCGAGCAACGTGAAAGTCACGGGCCGCAAGGCGGAGAGCAAGATGTACTACCGCCACAGCGGTCACCCCGGGCACCTCAAGGGCGAGTCGTTCCGGCACCTCGCCGCGCGCCGTCCGGACGTTCCGATTCGGCAGGCCGTCAAAGGCATGCTTCCGAAGAACGTGCTCGGCCGCCAGCTGCTCGGGAAGTTGAAGATCTACCAAGGCGCGGAGCACCCCCACCAAGCTCAGAAGCCGCAGCCCCTTTCGCCGTGAGGCGAAACGCAGTCGACGATGCCGCGAAGGTTCCGGCGCTTGTGACCCCCCTCAAGGAACGCGAATGACGATCGAAGGCGCAACATACGCAACGGGAAAGCGAAAGACGGCCGTGGCTCGAGTCTGGCTCAAGAGCGGCTCGGGCGGCGTCAGCGTCAATCAACAGCCTTCCGACGACTATTTCGAGCGCGAGACGACGCGCATGATCGCGCGGCAGTCGCTCGAGCTGCTCGAGCTCGGAACGGCCTACGACATCGTGGCCACGGTCCGCGGGGGCGGCAAAAGCTCCCAGGCGGAGGCCGTCCGCCACGGCATCGCGCGAGCGCTGGTCGCAGAGGACCCGGAACGACGGCGAGCTCTGAAGCGAGCCGGTTATTTGACGCGGGACGACCGCAAGAAAGAACGCAAAAAGTACGGGCAGCCGGGAGCGCGCAAGCGTTTCCAGTACTCGAAGCGCTGAGACCGCCGGCGAAGGGTCCAGTTGAAACGCCTCGGCTGCCGTGACAAGGAGCCGAATCGTGGAAGAACGCCTGCGCGTAGGCATCATCGGAGCCGCCGGCTACACCGGAGCGGAGCTCTTGCGCTTCGTTGTGGCACATCCGCGCCTCGAGCTCCGCTACGTCGCGGCGCGCGACAACGCGGGAAAGCCCCTCGAGGAGGTGTTGCCGGGCACGACGGGGACTTCGTTCGGCGAGCTCGTCCTCGAAAGCTTCGTTCCCGGGGACGCGGCGGCGCTCGCGCGCCGCATCGACGTCGCGTTCACGACGCTGCCCCACGGAACCAGCGCGAGCGTCGGGGCCGCCCTTTTCGATGCCGGCGTCACCGTCGTCGATCTTTCCGCGGATTTCCGGCTGCGCGATTGCGCCGTGTACGAGCGCACCTACGGGCCGCACCCGGCGCCACACTTGCTCGAGCGCGCCGTCTACGGGCTCCCCGAGCTTCACCGCGACGAGCTTCGCGGCGCGCGGCTCATCGCGGCGCCCGGCTGCTACCCGACCAGCGCCATTCTTCCCCTCGCCCCCCTGTTGAGACTGGGGTTGATCGAGCCGAGCGGGATCATCATCGACTCGAAGAGCGGCGTGAGCGGCGCCGGGAGGAAGCCCGGACACCCCTTCGCGGACGTCGCCGAGAGCATTCGCGCGTACAAGGTCGGCGGCACCCACCACCACGTGCCCGAGATCGAGCAAGAGCTTTCGCTCTGCGCGAAAGCGCCGCTGAACGTCGCGTTCACGCCGCACCTCGTTCCGATGACGCGCGGGCTCCTGAGCGTCGCCTACGCTCGGCCCACGCAAAAGCTCTCGACGGCGCCGGAAACCGCCGTCGAACGTTGCCGGGAGGCTGCCATCGAGCTCTACGCGGGCGGCCTGGTCAGCGTGCTCGCGGCAGGAAAGCTGCCCGATACGCTCTGGGTGCGCGGCTCGGCGCGCGCCCACGTGGCCTACGTCTACGATCGGCGCGTCGACCTTTTGATTGCGATGGGCGCCATCGACAACCTGGCGCGCGGCGCTTCGGCGCAAATGATCCAGGCTCTGAATGCCTCGCTCGGTTTTCCCGATGCGCTCGGCTTGCCCGAGCTCGGGCTCAGCCCGTGAACGACGCCTGAACCGGTACCACGATGCCTCGCTTCAAGCTTCGCACCGAGTTCGAGCCGAAAGGCGATCAGCCGCAAGCGATCGAAGCCCTGATGGCGGGCCTCGAGAGCGGCGAACGCCTTCAAACGTTGCTCGGCATCACCGGCAGCGGCAAGACGTTCACGATTGCCAACGTGATCGCGCGCTTTCAGCAGCCGACTCTGATCATCGCCCCCAACAAGACGCTGGCGGCTCAGCTCTACGGGGAGATGCGCGATCTATTTCCCGAAAACGCCGTCGCTTTCTTCGTCAGCTACTACGACTACTACCAGCCGGAAGCGTACATCCCGACCACGGATACCTTCATCGAGAAGGACGCCATCATCAACGACCAGATCGACCGGATGCGCCACGCCGCGACGCAGGCGCTCCTGTCGCGCAGCGACGTCATCATCGTCGCCAGCGTGAGCTGCATCTACGGCATCGGCTCGGCGGAAACCTACGAAGGGTTGTTGATCGAGATCGTGAAGGGAGAAGAGCTCCGCCGCGACAACTTGCTACGCCGGCTCGTGGACATTCAGTACGAGCGCAACGACGTCGATTTCCACCGCGGTACGTTTCGCGTGCGCGGCGACGTGGTGGAGATTTTCCCCGTGTACGAAGAGGCGCTCGCGATTCGCGTGGAATTCTTCGGCGACGAGGTCGACGCCATCGCCGAAGTGGATCCGGTGCGCGGCAAGGTGCTCGGGCAGCTCGATCGCTACGCCGTCTACCCCGGCTCCCACTACGTCACGCCGCGGCAGCTCCTGCAACGCGCGATCGAATCGATCCGCGCCGAGCTCAGGGAACGGCTCGACTTCTTCGACCGGGAGGGGCGTTTCCTCGAAAAACAGCGGCTGGCCCAGCGCACTCAGTACGACGTCGAGATGCTGGAGCAGATGGGGTTCGTCCAGGGCATCGAGAACTATTCGCGCCACCTTTCCGGCCGCAAAGCGGGCGAGCCTCCTCCGACGCTGCTCGACTATTTCCCCGAGGATTTTCTGCTCATCATCGACGAGTCGCACCAAACGGTGCCGCAACTCGGCGCGATGTATCGCGGTGATCGGTCGCGCAAGGAAACGCTGGTCGAATACGGCTTCCGCCTGCCGAGCGCGCTCGACAACCGGCCGCTCCAGTTCGAAGAGTTCAAAAACTACATGCGGCGCACCATCTTCGTGTCGGCCACGCCCGGCGACTACGAGCTCGCACAGACGCAGGGCGTCGTGGTCGAGCAACTGATCCGTCCGACCGGGCTGCTCGACCCCGAAGTGTTCGTAGAGCCGGTGGACGGCCAGGTCGACAACCTGTTCGGGGAGCTCAAGAAACGAGTGGAGCGGAACGAGCGAGTGCTGGTGACGACGCTCACTAAGCGCATGGCCGAGGATCTTACCGAATACTACGCAGAGCTCGGTGTTCGCGTGCGTTACTTGCATTCGGACATCGAGACGATGGAGCGGGTGGATATCCTGCGCGACCTCCGCGCCGGGGAGTTCGACGTGCTCGTCGGCATCAACCTCTTGCGCGAAGGGCTCGACCTGCCGGAAGTGAGCCTGGTCGCCATCCTGGACGCGGACAAGGAAGGCTTTCTGCGCAGCCCGCGCTCGCTGGTGCAGACCATCGGTCGCGCCGCGCGTAACTCGAACGGCCAGGTCATCATGTACGCCGATCGCATCACGGACGCGATGCGCTACGCCATCGAAGAGACCGAACGCCGCCGCCGCGTCCAGAACGAATTCAACCAGGAGCACGGCATCACGCCCGAAACGATCCGGCGCGCCATCCTCGACATCAACCCCGCGAGCGGCCAGACCGACTACTACGCGGTGCCCAAGCGGCGCCCGGATGCAGCGGCGGGAACGCGGTCCGGGCGGGCGGCGGCGGAAAGCCCCGCCGAAGAGCTGCTGGCGAGGGTCGAGGCGCTGCGCCAGCAGATGTTTGCCGCGGCGGAGAACCTCGAATTCGAAACCGCCGCGCGGCTGCGCGACGAGCTTCGTCGTTTGCAGGCGAACGACGCGAGCGGCGTTTCCGCGACGGAGCCCGTCGCGGCCGGCGCGCGCCCGGCGCGGCGGCGCGGGCGCGCGAGCAGCGGCTCGCGCCGGCGCCGCTGACGGCCCGCGTGCCGTCTCGGGCGCGTCACTCCGCGGCGCAGCGCCCGACCACGCTCTTCACGACCTTCCGCTCGTCGTTCGACAGTGCATCGAGCCGCCGCTCGCGCTTGCGGGACTCCTCGTGGTTTCGCTGCTCGAGACTGTCCGCGCTCTTACCGAGCGCGCGCGCCGCTTCGGCCGTGAGCGCTCCGTAACGGCCGGCGAGCGCGCGAAGCTTGCGATCGGAAAGCTTCAGAGCACCGACGTCGCTGGCCAGGAGCTCGTAGTGCTTGGCGAGCTCGCGGCGCTCCTTGACGATCCGCGCGATGTCCTTCGGATCGAGGCGCGGCGGCGGGCGCATCCGCTCGACGCCGCGATTGACCACGGCGACGAAGCGTTCGCAATCCTCGCGCACGCCGCCGCACGCCGAAACCAGGGCGGCCGCGACGAGCCACGCGCCGCGCCACGTTTTCACGGCCATACCCACGCCATGGCGAGCGTCGCGACGGCGAGAGGAAAAACGTAGACGGCGAACCAGTGAAGCCGATTGGCCCGGACCAGCCGCGACAGGAGCCAGAGCGCCGCGATGCCGACGAGACAGGAGATGCCGGCGCCGAGCCCCGCCATGCCGAAACCGCCGGTCGACGCGTCCACGCGCGGCAACTCCAGGATCACCGCGCCGAGCACGGCCGGCACGGACATCAACATCGAAAGCTCGAAAGCTCGATCCGCGCGCACGCCCGTCCAGAGCGCCGCGGCTATCGTGGCGCCGCTGCGCGAAATGCCCGGTAGAACGGCGATGCCCTGACACAGCCCGATCAACAGAGCACCCCGCACGCCCGGAACCGTCAGCGAGCCCGGCTTCACCCAACGCGTCGAGACGAGAACGGCACCAGTCACGGCGAAGCCGAGGCCGACGAACACCGGGGAGTGCGTCGCGCGTTCGACCCAATCACGCAGCACGAGACCGATGACGGCCGTGGGCAGCGTGGCCACGACGACGAACAGTGCGTCGCGTCCGCCGGGCGTCTCGGTGAAACGCCGCGGCGCGGCGATACCGCGAACGCCTTCGACCAGGGGCCCGAAGAGGCGGTTCCGGAGCACGATCACGATGGAAACGAGCGTGCCGGCGTGCAGCATCACGTTGAGCGCGAGGCCCGCGCCCTCGACGTCGAACAAGAGCTCCGCGAGGCCCAGGTGCCCGGAGCTCGAAATCGGGAGAAACTCGGTGAGGCCCTGGAGCATTCCGAGCAACATCGCTTCCAGCATATGCCGCGTTCTACTCGATTCGCTGGCCGCAACAAGGGCGCCGTCAGCCGGAGAGCGCCTGATCGATGAGCTCTTTGAGCTCCCGTTCGCCGACGCTGCGGTTGCGGACGAACAGCACGTTGCCTTTCTTGCCCAAGACGATCAGGGTCGGCAGGGCCTGGACGCCGTAGGCGTGCGCGGCCGTGCCATCCGAGTCCAGCACGCTCGCGTAGCTGCCGCCGAATTCGGAAAGAAATCGCTCCGCTGCCTCGCGGGTGTCGCCGGTCGCGACGCCCACGACGACGACCTCCCGCTCTCGGTACTCGCGCGCCACGCGATCGACGACGGGCGCCTGCGCTCGACAGGGACGACACCAGCTGGCCCAGAAGTCCAAGACGACCGCCTTGCCGCTCAGGTCGGCGATGCTCAGCCGACTTCCTTGCTCTCCGCCGTGAATGACGGGCAGCGTGAAGCCCGGCGCGGGCTTGCCCTCGAGCGGCGAGCCGCGCGGCGACAGGTACGGCAAGACGACCAAGCCGAAGATCACCGACAGCACGACCACGAGCCCGATCGTCATCCAGGCCTGCCCCGGATCGGAGGTTTGTCTAGGCTTCATGGCGGTGCGTAACTGCCCTCGTTTCGGGCACCAAGGAAGTAGGCTTAGCGCTCGCCGGCCCCTGACGAAACCCCTCTGCCTCGAGCGCCGCGCGGGAAGCGGCGCTGTCCCGCACCGGCAGGCGCACCCGTACGCGCGCGCCGCCGAGCGGACTTTTCGTCGCCAACACGGCGCCGCCGTGCTCGACCACGGTCTTTTTCACGATGGCGAGGCCGAGGCCCGTTCCGTCCGGCTTCGTCGTGACGTACGGGTCGAACACCGTGTCGCGAAGCTCGTCGGGAAAGCCGGGACCGTTGTCGTCGACGTCGAGATTGTAGAAGTCTCCCTCGCGGCTCAGGCGCACGACGACCACGGGCCGCGGCGCCGTCGCGCTCGCAGCGCCGCTTTCTCCGCCTTCGAGCACCGGCGTCTGGCGCGTGGCCTGAGCGGCGTTGGCGATGAGATTCACGAGCACGCGGCGCATCATCTGTCGATCCAGCAGGGCAGGCGCGGACCCCTCCGGGATCTCGAAACGCAGCGATTCCTGCGAAAGGGCGACGGCTTCGCCGGCGGCCGAAGACTCTTCCTCCTCGGCCATTTCCGTCCGTTCCGCCTGCTCCCTGAGAAGCTGTGCCAGATCCGAAGGCTCGAGGCGAGCCTGAGGCAGGCGAGCGAACCCCGAGAATTCGCTGACCAGGCGGCGCAGCGTCGCCACTTCATCCTCGACGATCTCGAGCGTGGTGTCGAGCAAGCGCCGGTATTCCGAGCTAGCACCGTCGTAGCGGCGGTGCACCTCCTGGACGGCGAGCTGAATCGGCGTGAGCGGGTTTTTGATCTCGTGCGCCAGACGGCGCGCCATTTCTTGCCATGCACCGATGCGCCGCAGGTATTCGAGCCGCGCGCGGCTGCTCTCGACCTCTTCCAGCATTCGATTGAAGGCCCGCGCGAGATCCGCGAGCTCGTCCGCGCCGCGTTCCGGCACGCGGACCGTGAGATCGCCGCTGGCGACTCGGCGCGTGGCTTCCGCCAGCGCGTCGATGCGCGACACGACGGCGCGCGCGAACAGCGTACCGACGAAAATCGCCGCCACGACCGTGATGCCGAGCAAGAGCGAGAACGCGAGCACGTACGTTGCCTCGTCCGCCTCGCGCCGGCGCTCGATCTGTTTGTAGGTGTCGACGAACTGACTCATGCTTTCGAGCCCCGCGAAGCGCGCCTTCTCGGTGGCAAATGTCGCCTCGAGCGTCACTTCCTCGCGAGCGCCCGGACCGGCGCCCGCGTCCGCGCTCGTCGCGTAGGCTTGCAGCGGGCGCGCCACGACGAGCTGATGCTCGCGCTCGGGATTGAGCGGGCGGGCCCTTTCTACTCTCGCGAGCTCGCCGGCGACCGCCGACTCGACGCTGAGTGAAACCAGGCGCGGGTGCTCGGCCAGCAGTCGTTCGAGCCTTTGCGCGAGCGCCTCGCGATCGTCGCCTCGCGACAGGCGCCTGAGCTCGGCGTTCTCCGCGATCGTCGCGGCTTCCTGGCGCATCGTGGCTTTGACGGCGCGAGCGAGCTCTTGATAGAGGCCGAGCGACTGATCGAGCCGCTCTCCGACCTCGGGCACGAAGAAGCGCGCCGATGTTTGGCGCACCGTCGATTCGACGAGCCAGATGGCCGCGAGCACGGGGATGAGCGCGGTGAGCCCGAGAGCCAGGGCAAGCCGGCGCCGAATCCGGCCGAAAACGGCCATGGGCGGATACTGCTTCGCTTCATGGCGGAGGTCCAGGCGAATCACCCGCGCGGGTTTCAGCGGCCGAAGCGTCCCCGAAGCAGGTCTCTCAGCTTGGCCAAGAGCTCGAGAGGATCGGTGCCGAGCAGCCGCTCGAGCTCGTCGTCACCGCCGGCCCACCGCGACAGGCGCGCGCGCGCCGGTTCGATCCAACGTCCCGCGTCCCAAATCCCCATCGCGCGCAGCTGCCCGGTGAGCTGGCGCAAGCCGGCGAGGGCAGCCCGACCGACGTCGATGCCGAGCGGGATGGCGACACCCGGCGTCGCGGGCGAAACGATGACGTCTCGCACGGCGACCGCCGCTGCCCAAGCGCCCGGCTTGTCGCAACGCCCGAGGCGCTCGAAGGTGTCGACGGTGCTGAAACACCCGAGGGCGAGCGGTCCGACGAACAGCTCCGCGGCGCGCGCAAGGTGCAGATAGTCCCGCCGCCAGTCGCCCGACAAGAGGCCCATCTCCGGTCGCAGGAGCTCCGGACCCACGATGCGGTCGAAACCAGGACCACGGCGGCGCGCCGCGACGCAAGTGACGAGCGACCCCGCCTCGAAAGCGCCGAGCAAGAGCGCGCGGCCGTCCGGGCAGAGCGCGT
>DASWGX010000611.1:0-4636 GCA_036393455.1 Polyangiaceae bacterium | reverse complement strand
GCGGCGCCCGCATCGCAACGCGGGGGAACGGCTCGTCCGGGTCGACCAGGGCCAGCACACCGGCGAGCTCGTCGAGCGTCGCTACGTCCATCAGCCTTTGGCGCAGCGCCGCGCTGCTCCGAAAGCCTTTCGTGTACCAAGTCGCGTGGCGCCGAAATGAACGCACCGCCGGAACCTCGCCGAGCCAGCTCGCGAGCAGCGTCGCGTGTTCGAGCATGATGCTTCGCACTTGGCCGAGAGACGGCGGATCATCGGGTTCTTCTCCCGCGAACACCTGCGCCAGATCCCGGAACAGCCAGGGGCGGCCGAGGCAGCCGCGACCGACGATGACGGCGTCGCAGCTCGTCGCGCGCATCATGCGGAGGGCGTCTCCGGCTTCCCAGACGTCGCCGTTGCCGAGCACCGGAATCCGAAGCTCTTGCTTGAGCTCCCCAATGGCGTCCCAGCGCGCCGGCCCGTCGTAGAGCTGGGCGGCCGTGCGGGCGTGGAGCCCGACCGCGGCGCAACCCTCCTCTTGTGCAACGCGACCGGCCGTCTTGAAGGTGAGGAGGCGGTCGTCGATCCCCAGCCGAAACTTGATGGTCACCGGCACTTTGCCGGCGCTTCCCACCGCCGCGCGCACGATCGCCGCAAGCAGCCGCGGCTTGACGGGTATGGCGGCGCCGCCGCCCTTACGGGTGACTTTTCTCACGGGACAGCCGAAATTCATGTCGATGTGATCGACGCGGCCCTCCGCGACCAGCCGCTTGACGGCTTCGCCTACGTAGAAGGGGTCTACGCCGTAGAGCTGAAGCGAACGCGGGCTTTCTCCCGGGCCGAAGTCGGCGAGCCTGAGGGTCTTTTCTCGCTGCTCGACCAGGGGACGCGCCGTGATCATTTCGCTCACGTAGAGACCCGCGCCGAAGCGTCGGCAGAGCGCGCGAAATGGGTAGTTGGTGACGCCCGCCATGGGCGCCAGCACCACCGGGGGAAAGACCGTGAGGAGGCCCAGCGTCAGCGGCCGAAACTCTCCCGGACGCGCGGAAACGACGTTCGCGTTCTCGGTGCTCTTGTAGCTCGGATGCATGTCGGTCCGCAGCGTTCGCTAGCCCGCTGCGGCGTCGAGGTCCACTACGAGCTCCACGACACCGACGCGAGGACCGCTCGCCCGCAGCGTGAGCCGGCCATGCCCGCTCACGACCCAGCTCAAGCGGTGCCGATTCGGACCCGTGTCGGCTCGGGGGAAGAGAAGACTGTGCCGGTAGAGGCCACGCCCCCACCCGGAAAGGTGCTCGAGCAGCCGGTGCGCCTGGTGCGGGTCGGTAAGGGAGCACCCTTCGGGCAGCGCTTGGACGCTGAGCAGCTCGCCGAGCGGCTTCTTGCGCGCGCTTCCGAGGACGTAGGTGGGCAGGTAGCCCTGGTTCTCCAGGTCGCACTCGACGACAGCCATGCCGCCCTCGAGGGGCCGCACCAGGGGCTTTCCGAAGCGGAGACACGGCGTCAGCGCTGCCACGCGAAACGCGAGCGCCGCCTGACGAGAGCACAAGCCCGAGAGCTCTTCGGGCGGGGGGTTCCAGATGCCGACGCGCGGATCGAATCCGCCCACTTCGACGTCGCCGAGCTGCGGGTGCAAACAAGGACGCCACGGTCGGAGCCAGCGGCGCCCGTTGTGCTCGCGGTCCCAATCCGCCAGACGCTCGAGATCGGAGCGCTCGAGGCGCGTGTAATGGTCGCAGAAGCGTTTCGGCCGTTTCACGCCGAGGCGCGAGAACAAGTCCCAGAGCTCGCACACGTACGCGAGCGCGCCGCGCTGGTGATACGCGAAGTCGATGAGATCTCCGTGCAGCGGTTTGCCCGGCGTGTACGTGAATTCCTCGAACCCGCTCACCATCGGGTAGCCAGAGAGCTCCTCCGCCCAGCGCTCGATCTGCCGATAGACGCCCAGATCCTCCGGATCCATCTGCGTGTCGGGCCCATGTCCGAGCGGGCGAATGAACACGCCTCCGAAGGTGTGCAGATCGATCCAAGCGAAGATCCCCGGAGTGCGCGTCGCAAACTCCGTCACCGCACGCGACTCGGGCTCGCTCGCCGCGTAGGGCCCGGCGCCTTCCTGCTCGGGCTCCGGCGCCCAGCCCCAGGGGAAGTTCCGGTTCAGGTCGGGCGAATTGTCGTCCAAGAAACCGGGGCCGGGAATGCGCTCTCCGGTGAAGTTCTCGATGACGCCTTCCGGGTAGAGCCGGTAGAACGGCCCGGCGTCCAAGAGATCGCGCGGCAGCATGAGGCCGGGAGTGCGCGTGGATTCGACGTAGTCGCCCGCCGAGTCGCGACGCCGCAGGGTAAGGCACAGACCATCGCCGTCGATGTCCCGCGCCACCCAGAACGGGTCCTGCCGGTCCCCAGGCGGACGTCGCGGCACGGAGCGGATCCAACGTCCTGTCTTCAGCACCGCCTCGGCGCCGTCAGGTGACATGCGCGGCAGGATGTAAAAGTGTATCGAGCGCAGCACGCGTCGCGTGGATTCGGGCAGGCCGTGGGCGTCCCAATCGGGCTCGGTGTGCAGCCGCAAGGCATCCTCGGCGATCGCCAGGGCGACGCTCGATCCGCAGAGTTCGGACGCGTGCATGTTCGCGTTGACCCAAATGCCCGGACGCGCCGTCTCGGGCTCCGCTCCAATCACGGCGAGCCAGAGCTCCCGCTCCTCGGGTGTCCGACCGAGCGAGCGTAGGCGTACGATCTCGGGATGGGCTGCGGCCCAGGCGCAAAGTTGACGTGTCAGCGCGTCGTAGTCGAGGTAGTCGTGCCGAAACTGGCGCGTTGGATGAGGTTGCGAAAAGCCTGTGGCGCGGGGATGAGTCAAGCGATAGGGTCCGAGCTTGCCGCAAGCAGAGACGGCTTGTGAGGCGGATGATGATCGAATCTAGCAGCACCGTAACGGTTCCGGGTCGGTTTCTCGTCGTCGAAGACGACTTCCACCTGGCTCAAACGCTCGCCCGCGTGCTCGGCGCGGTGCGTCCGACGGACTTCGCGGGAAGCATCGTGCAGGCCAAGCGCCAGCTCGATGCGCATCCCCGCTGGACCGGCTTGGTCGTGGACATCGGCTTGCCCGACGGCTCGGGGCTGGAGCTCGTGGCCCACGCGCGGACGCTCTTTCCGCTCGTTCCCGTCATGGTGCTCACCGGCTACCGCGCGGCGGAAGCAATCAATCGCTCTCACACGCTGGGCGCTGAGTTCGTATGCAAGCCTGGCAATCAGGAGCACATCAATCGCTTCATGCACCGAGCCGTGGCCATGGAACGCGTGAGCGACGAACGCGTGACTCGGGTTCTCGAGGAGCTCGCTCGCCGCTGCCGGCTGAGCCCGCGCGAAACGGACCTGGTTGCCGCAGCGGTCAGCAACGCCTCGCGCGAAGAGCTGTGCCAGAGGCTGTCCGTCTCGCCGAACACGCTCAAGTCGCGGGTACGCGCGGTGCTGCGCAAGACCGACCACAACACGCTCGACAAGCTGTTGAAGACGGTGCTCCAAACCGCGGTCGTGGGCAGCGGGCTTCGCTCCACGCCGATTCGGGAACCGAGCGCTCCGCACTGACTCGAGCGGTCGGGCTTCATGCGGGCCGCTCAGCGGGAGCAGCCGAGGCGCGCCTTGAGCCCCCAGCGGGTGGTCATGCCGACAGTGTGGCTTCGGATTCGGCCGCGCGCGTCGATCACGTAGTTGGTCGGAAACGCCGACACGCCGTAAGCGGCGAGAACCTCGGGCGTGGCCATGACGACGGGGTACGCGAGCTCCCGTTCGCGCATGAACTCGCGAACCGATGCAACGTCATCGGCCGCGGCCACGGTGAGCAGCGCCTGGTCGGGGGCCAAGTCGGCCTTCACCGCGTTCAACGTCGACACCTCGGCACGGCAAATGCCACACCACGGCGCCCAGAAGTGCAGGAGCACCGTCTTGCCGGCAAGGTCGGCGAGGCTCCGCTCCTGACCGTCGAGTGTGCGCAAGGTAAAAGCCGGCGCCGGCGTGTCGCCGTCGGTCGGCAAGCCGCTGCGGCCGCGAAAATACGCGAGCGCCAGATAAACGGCCGCGACGAGCGCCGCGTTTCCGAGCCACCTCACCCAGCGCGAACGCCGCGGCCCCTCGCGCCGATCAATGTCGAGCGAGGCGCTCACTTGGGTTCTCTTCGCGAGGGCAAAAGGTGACGCGCCGCCCACGAACGCAGCGCGCCACGAGCCATGAACGGAATGGACACGAGGCTCTTCGCCAAGGAAGCCGCCAGGGCAATCGGCGTCGTCCCATGGGCTTCCAGCGATGCGCTTTCCCCCGTGGCGAGATCCTCGATGGCGCCGCGCGCGACCGTGCGGGTGCCGTCGCTTCGGATCTCGACCACCATGCGCGCCACGACCGGGGGATCCGCCGGCCGCTCGGCGAGCGGTTTCACGCGCTCTTTGCGCGCTTCGTCGCCAGTCATCGGCTGGAGGTTACCACGTCGCATCAGAGTGATCGGCTGGTTCGCCTACTCATTTCGTAGAGCTCGGGTCGCCGGGCAGGTCTCTGCGAGGCTTCTTGTCACGCCACGGTCGAAAGCGAGCATCCAGTTCCGCGCGCAGGCACGAAGGTGTTCGTCGTGCGCCCACGTATAAAAGACCGCCGTCGTCGCCTCGGTTCG
>DASWGX010000610.1:0-15221 GCA_036393455.1 Polyangiaceae bacterium | reverse complement strand
CCGGCTGGCGGCCCTGCCTTGGCCGGACGGGACTTCAACCCGCTGGGTCGCTAACCTGGTTTCTGTCTGGTTGGCTTACATGACTCACCTCCAGGACGAGGCTTGCTTGGCGCACGGAGAGGGGTTCGGTTGGGGAGTCGGGAGCGGTCCGGCAGAGGCTTCGGGCAGGCGGGAGCGGGGCCGCACCGGCGCGCGGCTCTCAACACCGATCAAGGCTGGGGTCATCGTTTCCCCACTTGCCGGCTAGGGCGGGAGGCGCTCTACTTGAGCGCCGGTTCGGGCTTTCGCTCCCCCTCTCTGCATGCGTTGGTTCATCGAAGTGTCCCGCGTCGGCGAGGACGCGATTGACGAAAAGCTTTGCGTGGAGGCGCGCAGATGGCAGGAAGCGCTCCAGCGTGTGCGCGAGTACCGCGGCGACGTGGCGCCGCTGTCGTCGTTTTCGATCGAGCTCCTCGATAACGGGTATCGCGCCGTAAACGTGATGCACAAGCGGCGCTACCTCGTCGAGCGCGCTCCGAGCGACGCGCCGCTCTCGACGGAAGTTCCCGAGTCGCCGGTGCGGCCGAGCTCGAGAGCGCCGGGCGCCACGTCGAGCCCGCCTTCGGGCGCCGCGTCGCGAGCCGCGGCCGTCGAACGACCGTCCGCGCTGCCGGCGAGCCGCGAGCTCGGCTTGCCCGCAGGCGGATTGGTTCGGTTTCAAGAGATCCAACGTCGTTTCGAGGAGCCGACGCCGGAGGCTCCCATCAGCTACCGTGAAGTCGCCTACGGTGTGAACCCCGGCACCAGCAGGGAAGCCATCGAGCAGCTGTTGTTCGATCGCCTCGGGGGCTTGAGGTCGGAGCTCGACGGTCGTCGCGGCTGCTTCGTGCAGCTCGCGGTATTCGACCACGTTTGGGTGCGGCGTCCGCTGCGGCCGCCCCTGGCAACCCTGGTATGGAAGGACTGGCGCGGGGAGCCGGAGCTGGCGTTTCCGGGTTCGAAACCCGCGGCGCCGGCGCCCGACGGCGAATCGATGGAGCCCATCGCTCCGTCTCCGGTCATCGCCGCCACGTCGAGCGCGCCTCCCGAGACCACGCACGAGGCGCCGGAAGGAGTTGCGGACGCCGCATCCGCCGCCGAAGAGCAGTCCGCGTCGAGTGCGCCGCCCGAGCGCGACGAGGAATCGACGCCAGCTTCCACGCCGGGACGACAATCACCGGCCGCGCCACGGTTGGTGTTGGCCGAGCCGGACGCCGAGTCTTCACCCAGCGTGCGGCGCCGTAGGTCGGAAACGGATTTGATCGGCGAGCTGTTCGAAACCTTGCACGACCTGCACTTCTGCCCCGACGTGGTTTCGGGAGCGGATCTGGTGCTCAAAGTATTGAAGCAGACGTTGCCCAGCCGGCTCTGCTTCGTGCACGTATTCGACATCAACGCTCGAAACTTCGTCTTGGTTCGACAGGCCGGTGCGGACGTTTCCCTCTTGTTGACGCGTACCCCGGACAAGGATCCGCTCGTCGACCAGGTGATGCGCGCTCACGCCGCCGTCAAAGTCGACGACGCCGGGAACGATGAGCGTTTTCGCGACGGCCGCTGGGTGGTCGAGGGAACCAGTCCGCGCTTCGTGTTGTGCTGCGCCGCGCGTCAGGGCGGCCGCTACCTCGGGTTGGTCGAGCTCGCCGATCCAGTGGGAGGCGCCCCTTTCAGCGAAGTCGACACCAACGCGCTCGAGTACCTGTGCGGGCAGCTCGGCGAGTTCATCGCGAATCGGCCGCTGGTGCTGGACGATGACGTCGTGCTGGCCAACCGCTGAAGCACGGTCGTGCACGATTGGCCCACGCCCGACCGGGTGACTGGGCGAGCGGCCGTCTTGTCGGTATCGTAGCCGCGCCGATGGCCGATCGCCCTCGCCGCGAGCGCCTGCTCACCTTCCTCCTGCTGCCCGCCATCGTGGTCGCGGTGCTGGTCTTGACCGGGGTCATGGCCCGCTCGAGCTTCCAACTCGAAAAGCTGCGCCAGCAGTCGGTGGTGGAGGCCACGCTCCTGCTCGCCAACGAAAAGGCCGATCGGCTCGACAAGCGAATCATCGAGCAGGACAACGCGCTCGCTTCGCTCATCGACGTTGCTCAGCACGCTCATTTCGGCGCGGAGTGGCTCAACGTCGCTGCAATCCAGACACCGACGGTGCGGGCGGCGCTAATCGTAGACCTGACCGCGCCGGCGCACGACGTGGTCGCGTTCGCGTCCCGAGCGCCGGGGCCCGAAGACGAACGATTTCGGCGTCTGCTCGTGCACACGATGCTGGCCGACATGAAGCTCGGCGGTCCGAACGCCGAAGAGCTCCGGCACCTGCACCGGACTTACCGTGGTCAAAACTACCTTCTTAGCCACTGGGAACGGCGGCGGCGCGGGAATCGGCTCTTGGTCGTGGCCTGGCACGACGTGCCGCGCGTCGTGCACGAGCTGTTCCCGAGTTTGTATTCGGACGCCGACCAGCAGAGCCGCGTCAACGTAGTCGACGCGGACGGGCGCATCGTCTACGGGCCGCCGCTCAGCCGCGGCGGATTGACGCTCGGTCGTCAGTTCGAAACGACGTTGTACAAGTGGCGGCTCAACGTGGCGATGGCTTCGGCGGAAGAGCTGGCGGTCGCCGTGGCGCGCCGGCGCATGCTGGAGATGGTCCTGGTAGCGCTGTCGGGCCTGGTCGTGATTGCCGGGCTGATAGTGATCTTGGTGGCAGCGGCCCGGGAACGTAAGCTCTCGAACCTGAAGAGCGATTTCGTAGCCAACGTCTCGCACGAGCTCAAGACGCCGCTTTCGCTGGTGCGTATGTTCGGTGAGCTCCTGCAGAGCGGTCGCGTCGAGGACGCCGAGAAGCGGCGCCAATACCTGCAGATCATCGTGAGCGAAAGCGACCGTCTGGCGGCGCTGATCGAAAACGTGCTCGACTTCGCCAAGGTCGAGCGCGGCAGGGCCAGCTACAGTTTCGCCGATGCCGACCTCGCCGACGTCGTCGCGCGTGCCGTCGAGGCGTGCCGCGCGCGCGCGGAGCGCGAGCGCGTGACGCTCGAGCTCGTGGTTCGGCCGCAGGTGCCGTCGGTGTTCATGGACGAAGGCGCGATCGAGGTTGCCGTCATCAATCTGGTGGACAACGCGCTCAAGTACGCTCCCGATGGTCGTCGCGTGACGGTCGAGGTCGCCCTCCGCGACGGCCGCGCCGCGATCAGCGTCACCGACGACGGGCATCGCATCGCGCCCGAAGACCGCAAGCGCATCTTCGAACGCTTCGTGCGCGGCCGCGGGACGCTCGAAAAGCAGGTGCGGGGCAGCGGCATCGGCCTCGCGTTGGTCAAGCACATCGCCGAAGCGCACGGCGGTCGCGCCTGGGTGGAGAGCGCCGACCCACGCGGCAATCGTTTCGTTTTCACGCTGCGCCACCAAGTGGCCGAGACGGGCGTGGCGGCCAGCCGTCGTTACATCGCACCGGCGTGATTCGTTACTCGGATACCTCGCCGTCGTCCGTCGCCGGCTGCAACTTCAAGAGCTCTTCGTCCGTCAGGTAGATGGCGCTCGCGCCCTGAGACGTCGCGGGCGGTCCCCCCGGCGCGGCCTTCGACTTTTCCGCCCGCGGCGGGGCGACCTTCGCTGCTGCTTCGACCTCGGCAAGCGGCTCGGGCGTATCTTCGTCTGCGGCGTCGTCGGCTTCGGCGCCCGGATCGGGCTCGGTTGCCGCGGCCACTTCGGTCGCCACGCTTTTCGGCTGGGTCGCCTCCGGGAGCGGCACCGCGTCGAGCAAGGCGTCGTATGCCGTTCGGATCTTTTCGAAGGCGGGCCGTAGATCCATTGGCAGCACGCGCATCCCGTCCAGGTTGAGCGTCTCGGCGTCGATGAAGCGCCCTTCCTTCTTGGCGGAGAAGTGCAGGTGCGGCCCCGTCGATCGCCCCGTGGAACCGACGTAACCGACGAGCTGCAGGCGTTTCACCTTGTCGCCGACCTTGAGCCCTTCGGCGAAGCGCGACAGGTGCGCGTAACCGGTTTCGATCCATCCGGGGTGATCGATCAACACCAGGTTGCCGCTGGGGCCGGAGTAGCCGATGAACGAGACGGTTCCGTACGAAGAAGCGCCTACCGGCGTGCCCGCGGGCGCGCCGAAGTCCGTGCCGTTGTGAGGCATCACCTTCTTGAGCACCGGGTGCATGCGCTTCGGATTGAAGCGAGACGTTATCGGAGCATCCGGGATCGGCTTGCGCCATCCCCCCTGGTACGGAGCGCGGCCCTTGTCGTTGAAATACCCGCCCGCAACCGGATGCTGCAGGTAGTAGATGCGCAGCCGCTTGCCGCGAGCGGGCATGTACTCGAGCGCTTCCACGCCCGAGTAGCGGGCGAATTCACCGAGTACGGTGACTTCCTGAACCACGACTCGGAATCGGTCGCCGCTTTCGATCTCGTCCAGGCTCGTGTGACCATCGAGCGCTTTCCCCAGCACTCGCGCCAGCCCAGGGCCGAACCCGAAACGCTTGGCAACGGCATCGAAGCTTGCGCCGTCGAAGGCCAGCGCGCCTTTCACCTGTTCGTGCTCGACCTCGAGGTCGAGGCGTTCTCCCTTGAGCAAGCCGTTGTCGTCATGCCTGGCCTGATACACTTCCTCGCGACTGACCACGTATTCGAAGGCCGTCACGCGGCCGCTCGCGCGTTCGACGAGCGCCACGAAGCGATCGTTCTTGTCGCAGTGATCGAGATCGCGCAGCTCCTTGAGCGCCGTGAGCACCCGGTAGGCTTGCGATTTTTCGAGACCGGCAGCCTGGATCGCGCTCAGGAACGGCTCGCGACCGACCGCGCCTTCGATACGCTTGAGCTCGGCAGCCGGCGTTCTAGGAATCCGCCACGGCCCCGCCCGCCTGGTGCGTTTCTTTTGCACTGCACCGCGTGGGGGCGCGGGCGGCGCGCCCGATTGAGACGCCGGCGGCACGGGCGCGCTGCTCGGCGCCGCTGGCACAGCGTCCAGACGCGCGTCGATGTGCATGGCCAGCGCAATCAGAGAAAACACCGTGGCGAGCCCCGTGAGCGATCCGAAGAGCGAAAGCATGCCGGGGCTGAGCTGTCCGCGTCCGCTCAGCGAACGCGGCGCCGAGGGCGGACGCGACGCCGGTCTGGCGATGCGTTCGAGCTCGAGCTCGCGCGCCGTGCGCGCGGGAACGGGCCTCGGTGCGAACTCGTCCAACCCGCGTGCCGCTTGCTCGTGCCGGTGCGCCTTCGCGCGTTCGAGCAGACGCCGTCGAACCGGATGATCTTCCGGATCGCGTTGCGCGGGGTCTTGGTGAAGAGTCTCGCCTCCGGGCGCGGAGGGCTCCGGCGCGAGACCGATATCGGTCCCGTCAGGCTGCGAGCCCGCATCGTCGCGGGCCAAGGGGTCCACGACCCGGCCCACGAACTTGGGGCTATCCGGCTCCGGTGTGGACGCCACGCTCCGGGCGAGTTAGCAGCTGACCTCGGGTGCGGCAAGCCACGGGCGCGAGCGCCTCGCCGCAGCGCGCTCGCGGCGCCGGAACCGTCGCGCTTTACGCGGCCTCTCGGCTCGAATACCCGTGGATCCCATGGACGATCACCTGAAGCAGCTTTTGCTGCTCGGTAAGGAGCACTATCAGAAGCGCGAGTTCGACAAGGCCGAGTATCTGCTCAAGCAAGTAGTGGCCCAGGACGATCGTTTCGCCGATGTCTTCGACATGCTCGGGGTGATTGCTCATGGTCGCGGAGACTTTACCCAGGCCGAACGTCACTTCGAGCGAGCCGTCTCGCTCAATCCGAATTATACCGAGGCGCAACTCAATTTGATGGTGACGTACAACGACCTTGGCAAGTACGAAGCCGCGCGGCAGGTGTACAAGCGCGTGCGCAGCAACGCGGGCGGAGCGCAGCGCGGCGATCCCTTCGCGAAAGGCAAGATAGCGAACATGCACGCTCAGACCAGCCAGGCCTATCAGGACGCGGGCATGACGCCCGAAGCCATCGAAGAGCTCGAAAAGGCGGTCAAGCTCTGTCCGAGCTTCGCCGACTTGCGTACCAAGCTGGCGGTCCTGTACCGAGATCAGGGCGATCAGGATCGCGCGTTCGCGGAGCTCGAAGCAGCCAAGGCAGCGAACCCGAAGTACGCCAACGCCCGGGTGCTGCTCGGCGTGCTACTCTTGACCAGCGGCCGGCCCGACGAGGCCATTCAGGAATTCGACGCGGTACTGGAGCTCGACCCCGACGACCCGCGCGCACGGATGTACCGGCGCATCGCGGAAGCGCCGCGCAGCAAGCCTCGGGGCTCCGATGGTCCGGTGACGTGAGCGCCGTCGGCGCCGTCGCCAGACCGAGCTTGCGGCAGCCGCTGTCGCGGCTTTGGCGCGTGCTGCGCGGCGGCCGCACCTCGCCGAAACGCGCGGCGCTTGCCGCGGGGCTCGGGGTTTTCATCGGTTGTCTGCCGCTTCCGGGCATGCACTGGCTCTTGTGCCTCGCCGTGTGCCTGCCGTTCCGGCTGGATGCCGTGCTCGCCTACCTCGGGGCCAACATTTCGAACCCGTTCGTTGCACCCTTTTTGTTCACGGCCGAGCTCGCGATCGGCGCACTGCTCTTGACGGGCGAGCACGTCGACTACGCCACCGGCGCGGCAGTGCTCGACGTGGCTGGCGACTACGCGCTCTATCTCGGCGCCGGCGCCGTGACGCTCGGGACGGTGCTGGGACTGGTATCCGCGGGCGCAGCGTTTCTCGTCGTTCGCGGCCGCAAGCGGCGCGCCGACGCATTCGAACGCACGCGCGGACGCTATTTCGGGTCACCCCGCGCCGATCGCGCCTACGTCGGTGCCAAGCTCGAGCAGGATCCCGTGTTCGAAGCGATCCTCGGCCTGGGCGGCTCGTTCGGGGTCACGGTGGACGCGGGCTGCGGCCGCGGACAGCTCGGTCTTTTGCTCTTCGATGCGGGCCGCGTCGAACGCCTGTACGGCTTCGACTGGGACCCGAAGAAGGTCGCGCTCGCGCGCGGCGCGGCGGTCCGAGTGCCCGCCGAGTACCGGGTCGCCGATCTCCGTAGTGAACCGATTCCGCGCTGCGACACCGTGCTCTTGGTCGACGTTTTGCACTACCTCGCTCCCGCGCATCAGACCGCATTGCTCGAGCGCGCGGTCGCGGCGCTTCCCAAGGGTGGACGTCTCTTGATTCGCGACGTCGACGCCGGGGGTGGCTTCGGGGCCCGGCTCGCGATGGCGTTCGAGCGGTGGGGCTGCCGGCTCGGGCTGAATCGCGCTGCGGGACTTCACTTCGTTTCGGTCGCGGAGCTCCAGTCGCGTCTCGAACTGCTCGGGTTTTCGGCCCGCACCGTCGACACGGGAGCCGCAGGACTGCTCGCCAACGTGCTCCTCGTCGCGACCAGAACTTCGTCGAGCGGCGCCGCGGACCAATCGTCGTAGCCGATCTGTTCGGCACCCATCAATTCGGCGAGAACGTCGAAGGCGCGGCGTGCCGTGGCGGGTACGCTCGGCTCGGCGCACGTCAACGACGCGACCGAGGCTACGGCGTGCTCGCGGATGCCGCACGGTACGATGAACTTGTAGAGGTCGAGGTCGGTCGTGAGGTTGAGGGCGAAGCCGTGCATGGTCACCCAGCGCGAGATGCGCACGCCGATGGCGCCGAGCTTGACCGGCTCGAGCGCCAGATCGCCGCCGAGCCAGCGCGCAGGGCTCGACCGATCCGCCCAGAGCCCGACGTAGCGCGGCATCGGTCCCGCGGCGACGCCCCAGGCTGCAACCAGCCTCTGCATGCATTCGCTGAGCAGGTTCACGTAGCGGCGCACGTCGCGCCGGTCCGGGCTGAGATCGACCACGGGGTACGCGACGAGCTGCCCGGGCGCGTGAAGCGTGACGTCTCCGCCGCGCCCGACGTCTACGACGTCGACGCCCTGGGCCCTGAGACGTTCGCGCGGCGCAAGCAGGTGCTCGGGCTTGGCGCCCTTGCCGACCGTCACGACCGGATCGTGCTCGACGAAGAGGATGGTGTCTCCCATGCCACCCTCGCGGCGCGCCTCGAAAAGATCGAGCTGGAGCGCGTGCACCGGCTCGTAGCGCCGGCGTCCCAGCCAAATGCCTCGCACGGTGCGCCTGGTCATCCGATCACTCGGGAGCGCGGCGGCCCGTGCTGCGGAGCTCGTCGCGAAGCTCGTCGATGCGCGCCGCGAATTCCCCTGCGATGTCCGGATCGAACTGCGACCCCGAGCAGTGATTGATTTCGTTGATGCTCACTTCGTGCGGCAGCGCGCGGCGATAGGCTCGATCGCTGGTCATCGCGTCGTACGTATCCGCCACCGAGATGATGCGGGCTACGAGCGGAATGTCGCGGCCGGCGAGCCCGAGTGGATAGCCGCGGCCGTCCCAGCGCTCGTGGTGCAGGTGAACGCCCGGAATGACCGGACCGAGAAAGCGAATCGGGTCCAGGATCTCGCGCCCGTAGACGGGGTGCCGCTTGAAGATTTGATACTCGTCCTCGGTGAGCTTGCCCGGCTTGTTCAGGTTCAGCACGCAGCCGACCTTGCCGATGTCGTGCATCAACGCCGAGTGACGCACCACTTCCGTTTGTTCCTGCGAGAGCCCGAGCCACCGCGCCAGCGCGACCGCGTACAGAGCCACGCGCTCCGAATGTCCCGCGGTGTAGCGATCCATCTTGTCGATGGTGCGCGCCAGGCTCTGAATCGTCTGCTGGAACGTGGCTTGCAGGTCCTCGTACAGGCGCGCGTTCTCGATCGCCGCAGCCGCGCGCGAGGCGATGATGCTCAGGAGCTTGCGGTGCCCTTCGTCGAAGCGCTTGCTCGGCGTCAGCGACGTGATGCCGATCCATCCGATCAAGCGACTCTGCACGCGCAGCGGAACCACCGCCAGGCTGCAGAGATCGGCGTCGGGCAGCGGATCGAAAAACTCGCTGGCCTCGTGTTCCTGCACCACGAGCGGTGCGCCGCTGGTCAGGCGTTCGAGCACGCGCGCGGGCTCGAGGCGGCCGAGCTTGGTCTTTTGGGCGATCGACGGCGAGCGCGCCACGCTGCGCTCGCGATAGCCGCCCTCGCCGTCCTCGAGCCATGTGCTCACGACGTCCGCGCGCGCCTGATCGACGGCACTGTCTTCGACCGTAGCGATCACTTCGTCCAGGGAAAGACTCGCGGCGATCGCCTCGCTCACCTTGTAGAGAGAAAGAGCTTCCCGCAGGCGCAAGTTCTCCGCCGTGAGACGGCGCTTTTCGAGCCCGCGCCGCACGATGTGGACGATCTCCTCCACTTTGAACGGCTTCAAGATGTAGTCGTATGCGCCCCGCTTCATCGCGTCGATTGCCGTCTCGACCGTGCCGAAGCCCGTCATGATCACCGTCAGCGTGTCGGGATGCTTCTGCGACAATTGCTGCAGGAGCTCGATGCCGCCCATCTGCGGCATCTTCAGGTCGCTGATGACGAGGTCGAAGCGCGAACGTTCGAGCGCGTCGAGCGCTCGCCAGCCGTTTTCCGCCGTCTGGACCTGGTAGCCTTCCATACCGAGGAAGTCCGCCAGGATGTCGCGGATGAACTGCTCGTCGTCGACCACGAGAACGCGAGGTCGAGCGGGTATTTCCGAGCGCGGTCCGATCATGAGCGAGCCGTTCAGCCGAGAAGAGATGCGATACGACGAAGAAACGCGGAGCCGCGTTAGCTGCGTTCGCCGAGCAAGCCTCCGAGCACGCGCCGCGGAGGCTCGGGATCATGGAGCTTGAGGTAGCGGAGGTTCAGCCCGTTAACCAGGGCGTGGGCAGCGATGGGCCCCGCGAGGGAGCCGGTGAGCTTGAACGTCGCGCCGAGCAATAGTCCCATCGCCGTGGCCCAGACCATCCACGCCCAGCGGCCGGGACCGCGAACTTGATGGAGCGCGCCGAACAGGAACGCTTGAGGCAAGAGCCCGAGCCAGGGCTGCAACAACCCGCGGAACAGCAGCTCTTCCCCGAGCGCGCTCAGCGCCGCCAGGGTGAAAACCCCCGTCATGCTGAGCCCGCGCGCCAGCGGCCTGAGCTCCTGGTGAAGGCGTCGCGCCCAGACGAAACGTGCGACGGAAACACGCGTCAACACGACGACGGCGCCGCCGAGCGCGGCGCCGAGCAGCGCGCTGTAGGCGTGTGCCTCGGCTGGTCTCAGAGACAGCCAGGGGTCCTCGATGGTCATCGGCAGCGCGCCCTGCCACACGAGCGACGTCAAGGCGGCACCCGCGCTCATCACGGCGTACGCGATGGCGAAGCGACCCCAACGCAGCATGGCGCGGCGACTATGACATGGCGTCCCAGTCTTCGCACCCGGGAACCCCTTCCGAGGCGAAGCGCCGCGTTCGACGCGCGCCGGCAAGCCCCTCGCATCGGGCTATCAATTCGGGGACGAATCACGCTAGCTTGCGCTGGTCCGTGACCGGCTCTTCCGATCCCCCCGAGGTGCTCGAGCGCTTCCACGCGGAGCTCGAGCTCGTCAACGTTCTGGCCCGGCAGGTTGCCCGAGCCGTTGGCCGGCCCGAGGAGCTCGACGAGCTCGTGGCGTACGGGCGCATGGGTCTGCTCGACGCGGCGCGTCGCTTCGACGCGAGCCGCGGCGTGCCATTTCGCGCCTATGCGAGCTACCGCGTGCGCGGCGCCGTGCTGGACGGCGTGCGAAAGCAGGCGCGCCTTCCACGCGGACTGCACCAGCGGCTCAACGCGCTGGATGCGGGGCGCCGCCACGGAGAAGGCCTGCTCGAAGACGTCCAGGTTCCGCCGCCGCCGGGCAGCGACCGGGCGCAGGCGGAGCAGGCCCTTTCCGACCACCTGAGCGGCATGGCCACGGCGATGGCGCTCGGGCTCGTCGTCGAGCCGGTCTACGAGAACGGAGAGGTCGGCGGGCGCTCGCAGGGAGACGACCCGGAGCAAGCTCTGGCGCGAGCCGAGCTCGTCGACCTGGTCGAAAGAGCCGTCGAAGAGCTGCCTGAGCCCGAACGCGAGCTGGTGCGGCGGCACTACTTTGGCGGCGAGCGGTTCGACCACGTCGCCGCCGAGCTCGGTCTCAGCAAGTCGTGGGCGAGCCGACTCCACACGCGCGCCGTCGGACGGCTCACCAAGCGGCTCAAGCAGCTCGGCTAGCGGGGTCGGGCGGCCCGTCCACTGGGCGCGGGCTCGAAAAAAGAACGCAACCGCCGACTCCGGCGCTCGACCTTGCTGCCATGAGCCGCATCCAAGCGTTCGGCGCCGGCGTCGAGCTTCCACCGTCAGCCTCGCTCGAATACCGCGCGGAGCGTCACCCCCTCGCGGTCGAGCCCGCGGGTCCCTCGGAGCCGAGCGCGTTCGCCAGAGCCTTGTCGGGGCTCGGAACGGAGCTCGATCGGGGTGAGGCGTTGCTCGGCTCGGTGACTTCGGGCGTTTCGGGGCACCTCGGGCCCGCGGAGCTCATCGCGCTTCAGGCCGGCATCTACCGATATACCGAGGCGGTAGACCTCGCCGCCAAGCTCGTCGATCGAGCGACCAGCGCCGTGCGGACCACGTTGCAGGGCTCAGGAGGTTGAGCGGAGCCCTGGGCCGAGCGGTCCCAGGTGGTAGGCTGCGGGCGATGGCCGAACGGGTCTTGGTCGCCATGAGCGGCGGTGTCGATTCTTCCGTCGCCGCGGCCCGCCTCGTCGCTCAGGGCCACGAAGTGGTCGGCGCGACGCTGCACTTGTGGGACTACCCGGACGATGGCAGCGTGCGCGGCCGGTGTTGCGCGCCGGAGGACGTGCGCGATGCTGCGCGCGCCGCCGACGCCCTCGGCATCCCCCACTACGCCTTCGATCGTCGCGAGATCTTCCGGCAAAGGGTCGTCGACCCCTTCGTCGAGGCCTACCTCACGGGTGAAACGCCGAGCCCCTGTGTGCGCTGCAATCGAAGCGTGAAGACCCGAGAGCTGCTCGGCCTGGCCGACCGCCTCGGCGCGAGCGCCGTCGCCACGGGGCACTACGCGCGAACGCGCCCGGGCAGCGCCGGCGCGGAGCTCTGGCGTGCGCGCGATCGCGACAAGGACCAGAGCTATTTTCTTCACATGCTTGGTCCGGCCGTGCTCGAGCGGCTGCGCTTTCCGCTCGGTGACGCCACCAAGGCGGAGGTCAGGGAAGAGGCCGAGAAGCTCGGGCTGCCCGGCGCGGGCAAGGGAGAAAGCCAGGAGCTCTGTTTCGTTCCCACCGGGCGCTACGACCGTTTCGTCGCCGAGCGCGCCGGAGACCGGCTACGTCCTGGCCCCATCGTGGACGAAGGTGGGCGCGAGGTCGGACGGCACGAAGGCGTGCACGGTTTCACCATCGGCCAAAGGAAGAACTTGGGCGTCGCGCTCGGCCGCCGCGCCTACGTGGTGGGTATCGACGCTGGGCGAGGCCGGGTGGAGCTCGGGTCGCCCGAGCGCCTGGCAGCGCGCGGCGCGGTCGTCGCGAGCGCGTACCTTCATCCGAGCGTCGAGCTTCCCTGCGTTTGCTCGGTCGCGGTTCGCTACCGCGCTGCTCAAGTCCCAGCCGCCGTCGAAGCTCGGGCGGATGGTCGCTTGCTGGTCGGCTTCCAGACGCCGGTGAACGCCGTGGTACCCGGGCAGTACGCTGTCTTCTACGACGGGGATCGCGTGCTGGGCGGCGGCGTCATCGAGCGGCCCGTGCCGGCGCTCGAGCAAGGAGCCGAGGCTTGACGGCGCGCTCGTTCACCATTGCCGGGCTCGCCCTTTGCGTCGCGGCGTGCACGACGGGCCAGGGCGAGGGATCGGTGCGGAGCGATCGCCTCTACGTGGAAAACTGCTGGAACGGCGCCTTCGACCTGAAACCGGAGTTCTTCGGCGCGAACCCCTTTCGCGACGAGGCCATCCTGATTCGCATCCAGCGGGACGACGACATCCAGGAGGTCTCCGACGGGGTCACGGTGCTGGTCAACGACCCTGCTCTCATCCGCGGCAACGGCGACGATCCCGGCTTGCTCGGTCAGGACATTTCCGTCGGCTTGCCGCCCGGCGTGAGCCCCCCCGGGGTGCCCGTCGGAGACCGCGGTGCCGCGCCGCTGGTCAGCCTCTCACTTTACTTGCATGACACGTGTCACGTGCAGAACGGCACGCTCTACTCGATCGGCGGCAGCATCAATTTCACGTCGCTCTTCAGCGGGGACATCAACGAGGCCGCGGCCGACGACCGCCTCACCGAGGCCGACTTCTCGGCGACCTTTGCCGACCCGCGCGACCTTCTGGAGGGAACCGACGCGGCGGCCGACCCGAACGTCGTCAGCCTCGTGGAGGGTAACTTTCGCTTCTTCTTCCAGCGAGGTCAGCCGGCGCAGCCGTTTCCATGAGGCCCGCGTGATCACTCGAGTCACCCCGGAGCTGGTCCGCGACGCGCGCCGCTACGCGTTCAGGTACGGCTGCGAAAGCTGCGCTCACTACGAGATCGAACGAAGTGAATGCAGCAACGGCTATCCGAACGCCGCGCACCGGGAACGCAGTCTCGGCGAGCGGGGCACGGTAGTGTTCTGCAAATTGTTCGAGCTCGGCTGAGGGCGCCGTGGCCCGGAGTCATCCCCCGACGCTGCTCAAGCTCGTGGAGCGCACACTCCGCGAAGAGTGCGGCGTTCTGCGGGGCGACTGCGTCCTCGTAGCGGTCTCCGGCGGCCGCGATTCGACGTCGCTCCTGCATGCCCTCGGTTGGCTCGGTCCCAAGCTCGGTCTCGGCCTTTGGGCGCACGGCGTCGATCACGGGCTTCGAGCGGAGGCGGGCGCCGAGCTCGATGTCGCCGAGGGGCTGGCGAAACGCTGTGGCGTGCCTTTTTCTCGCACGGTGCTCGACGCTATTGCCGGTTCCAATCTTCAGGCGCGGGCTCGCGCGGCCCGCTACCGCGCGCTCGACGCGGCCGCGCGCCGCGCTGGGGCTCGCTTCATCGCCACCGCGCACCACGCCGACGACCGGGCGGAGACCGTGATGATGCGGCTTTTGCGCGGCGCGCCGGCGCCGGGGCTCGCGGTGCTCGCGCCGCGTGCCGGCTCGCTGATCCGACCCATGATTCGGGTCACGCGTGCCGGCGTGGAGGCACACGTGCGGCGTCACGGCGTCGAGTTCTGCGACGACCCTTCCAATGCCGATCGCCGTTTCTTGCGGGTCCGGGTGCGACAAGAGCTGATGCCCGTGCTCGTCGCGCTTGCGCCGAACGTGGTCGGAAGCCTGTGCCAGCTGGCGGACGAGCTCGGAGGCTCGCTGCCGAGCGTGGTCGACGGACGCGGTGAACCCCTCCGGCTCAATCGCGGTCAGCGATCGCAGCTTTCCCGGGCCATTGCCCTGGCGCAAGCCGGAGCGCGAATTTCACTGTCCGACTGGCAAGAGCTCAGGCTCGATCCGACGACAAGGGCCCCCATGGTGGTCGCGACACCCCACGCGGTGCGCCCGCGCGCTGCGGCGCAGCCGCCGAAAAGCCCTGGCGCCAGGGGCTCCGGGCGCTAGATCGCAGAGGAATCGCAGAGGCACCGTGGAACAGGCGGCTCGAACGCACCGACTCGAAAGGGTCGAAAGAAACCTTCCAGAAGGTTCCACTTCCAGAAGGTTCGAGCAATCGCGCCGGTTCGAGCGGCCGTGCTTATTTTCCGGTCCCTTGCGGTCGGCTAGCATGAATCGACGCCCTGCCGCTCTAGTGGCATGCTTGCGTAGTTCATTTCTTCCCCGGGTCCGAGGTCACGAGTGAAGCAACCGCACAAGACCCTCCTTCTGTGGGTCGTCCTCATCGTCGCGTTTCTGGCAATTTGGCAGTTTCTGACTCCGAGCGGTCCGCAACGCCAACCCATGCCGTACAGCGAGTTCATCTCGCTGGTGAAGGCACCGAAAGATCAGAAGCACGTCGAAGAAGTCGACATCAAGGGTCGAGAGTACACGTTCCAGATCAAGAGCGTCGGGCAGAAGGGGCGTCCGGAAGTCGGCGTCACGATCGGTCCCACCGAAGACAGCGCCGAAGAGCTGCTCAAGCACGGCGTGCGCGTCACGTTCCAGAAAGACGAAGGCAACCCCTTCCTGACGTCGGCGCTCACGATCCTGTTGCCGATGTTGTTCTTGCTGGTGATGTTCTACCTGTTCATGCGCCAGCTCCAGGCGGGCGGCGGCAAGGCGATGAGCTTCGGGAAGAGCCGCGCGCGGCTCCTGAACGAGGCGCAGAACAAGGTTACCTTCGCCGATGTCGCCGGCATCGACGAAGCCAAGGACGAAG
>DASWGX010000609.1:0-3601 GCA_036393455.1 Polyangiaceae bacterium | reverse complement strand
GGCTCGACGTCGTCGTCGGCGTGAACCGGTTCGTGGCCGACGACGAAGCTGCGATCGACATCCGCTTCATCGACAACCGTACCGTGGTCTCCACGCAGCGCGCACGCCTCGAGACCCTGAAGGCTGGGCGCGAAGCGCGCGGCGTCGCCCGGGCGCTCGATGCGCTGACGCAGGGCGCGCGCTCCGGCGCGAATTTGCTCGAGCTCAGCGTCGAAGCGGTACGGCGCCGCGCCACCGTCGGCGAGGTCTCGAGCGCGCTCGAGAAATGCTTCGGCCGCCACCGCGTCGAGTGGGCTAGCGTGAGCGGCGTGTACGCGAGCTACTACGAGGACGACGCGAGCTTCGGCCGCCTCAAGGCGCGCGTCGAGCGCTTCGCGGCCGAGCACGGCCGTCGACCGCGGCTGCTCGTGGCGAAGCTCGGCCAGGACGGCCACGATCGCGGCGCCAAGGTCGTCGCCACGGCGCTCGCCGACGTCGGCTTCGACATCGACGTCGGACCGCTGTTCCAGACGCCCGAGGAAGTGGCGCGGAGCGCTCTCGACCAAGACGTGCATTGCGTCGGTATCTCGACGCAGGCGGGCGCCCACGCGACGCTCGTTCCCGAGCTCGTGCGGCTCTTGCGCGCTGGCGGCGGCGAGAACATCCACGTCGTCTGCGGCGGCGTCATCCCGGACGCCGAGCGCGAAGAGCTCCTGAGAAACGGCGTGGCGCTGACCTTCGGACCCGGCACGCCGCTCCCGGAGGTCGCAGACCGCCTGCTCACCCTGCTCGGCGCGCCGGAACCGGACGACTCCGCGTGACGGCGCCCGGCTTCGACGCCGCCGAGCTCGCCGCCCGCGTGAAGGCAGGCGATCGACGCGCTCTCGCGCGCGCGATCACCCTCGTCGAAAGCTCGCGCGCCGACGACGCTCCGCGGCGGCGCGCCCTGTTGCGCGAAATATCGCCGATTCCTCGCGAGGGTTTCACGCTCGCCGTCACGGGCGTCCCCGGCGCCGGCAAGAGCACGCTCATCGACGTGTACGGCCGCCGTCTGCTCGCGGCGGGCCATCGCGTCGCGATCCTCACCGTCGATCCGTCGAGCGCGCGCTCGGGCGGCAGCGTGCTCGGAGACAAGACGCGCATGGGCGAGCTCGTGAAAGACCCGCGCGCGTTCGTGCGACCGAGCCCGTCTTCCGGAGCGTACGGCGGAGCCGCGCCGCGCACCCGCGAGGCTCTGATGCTGTGCCGCGCCGCGGCCTTCGAACGCATCGTGCTCGAAACCGTCGGCGTCGGACAGTCCGAGCGCGACGCGGCGCTCGTCGCGGACGTGGTCGTTTACGTCACGCTGGCCGGCGCCGGCGACGACCTCCAGGGGCTCAAGCGCGGCGCGCTCGAGCACGCGGACGTGATCGTATTCAACAAGGCGGACGGCGAAGCGCGAGCTCGCGTCGAGAGCGACGCGAGCCGTTTCGCGGCCGCGTTCGCCTTGCTCCGGCCGGACGCGCCGCCGCGCGTGCTCACGACCAGCGCCGCCGACGGCACCGGCGTCGGCGCCCTGCTCGACGAGATCGAGCGACGCGCGGGCGAGCTCGAAAGCAGCGGACGGCTCGACAGGCTGCGCGCGCGTCAGGCCGAGGCGTGGTTCGACGCGGAGCTCGACCGCGAAGTCTTGCGTCGCTTCCACGGCGATGCTCGCGTCGCGGCGCGCGTGCCGGCGCTCAAGGCCGCGATCGCGCGGGGTGCGCAGCTGCCGAGCGAGGCCGTCGAAGATCTGCTCGACGAGCTCGAGCCGCGGGACGGTGGTTGAGTGGGCCGGAACAGGTTTTTCGTGAGACCTGCCGGACACGGCCCCAGCGGCAGCCCGGGTGGAGGGGCACACTTGGACGCCGCCTTGATTGATAGTCGGGCCGGAGGCGAGATGGGGACGAGGGGAAAGGACGGGGGACGAGGGTCGTGGGACTGAGGGCGGAGGCGGGTGCACGAATTCAGTGCGCACGAGCGGTTCGAGGACGAGGGACGGGGGGCGGGGGCTCAAGGGGGTAGTGGTCGGTTTTGAGATCCGCGTTGGCACTGGTTGCCAACGCCTGATGGATCGCATCTTCGTTGACCTTGAGTGCGAGCGCATCGAACTTGACGAAGTTTGGGCGTTCGTCGGGAAGAAGCAGCGCCACGTCCACGAGATGGAAGACCGCGACTGCGCTCCACGTCGCGTGGTACAACCTCGGCCGCGTTCATCAGTCGCTGCGCGTCACGCCCGCGATGGAAGCCCGCGTAACCGATACCGTGTGGTCGATGGACCAGATCCTAGACGCGGCGCTTGCGGAGCTCCCTCGTGCAAACTAAGAAGCGGTCACGGGGTCGTCCGGCGTTTCCGACGGGGAAGGCGCGGGGCGCGATCTTCTCCATTCGGCTATCGCCGGCTGAGAGGGATGCGGTTGAGCGAGCAGCGCGCGCTGCCGGGATTGAGAGCGCTTCGGAATGGGCGCGGGTGGTGATCTTGGCAGCGCTTGCCCATGGTACCGCTCGCAGTGTAAGCAACAAGTCGGCTTGATACTTTTATTATCGATGCATGATGCGGCAGCAGCTGGCGTCCCGGTACCCGCCGGTGGGCCGGGAATAGAACGCCCGACTGGCGGCTTTGCATTGAAGGATTGCGGCGTTGGCTGCGCATGCGTGCAGCAGGATCGAAACAGTTGGCAAGCCGCGACCCGGCGACTACACTTTAAGCGGAACAGCTGCGCCATGAGACTGGAAGAAAGAATCGACGACCCGGGACTGCTAAGCATGCTCGTCGGTGCCCAGCTGTATGAGCACGCGCTATTTCCTGTGGCCGGACGCGTCTTATCGTCCACGGACTCGCTGGTCTTCGCGGGCGGCGGGGCCGGAGGAGCGGGCGGGACTGCGACGACAGCGGCGGGTGGCGCGGGCGGTCTCGGGTCCAATTCGGGCGGCCCTGGCGGCGCGGGGACGACGTCCGGGCAGGTTGGCGGCGTATACGGCGGACTACAGCCATTGTGGAGGTTCTTGTCGGATCGTTTGCACGACGAGTATGTGATTCCGGCGCTGCAACAGCCAACGGCAGAAAGCCTGCATAGCTTCTGGAAGCAACGGCTGGTTCCATTTAGGAAGCTGCTGCATGCGTACTTCGTCGCATTCGAAGCCGATGGCGCGCCCATTGACGATAGGGACAGCGAAGTAGAAGAACTGGCTAGTGCGGCGCGCGCCCTGGGCGGCGCCCGTGGCGAAGAGATTCTTCGCGCCGCCTATCTAGATCGGGTGCTATCGGGAGCAGTAGTTAGCGGGTTCGGGGCACGTGAGCCGCGCGATCCGTCCGATGACCGGGAGCAAGCGCAGCTTCATAACATTTTTCTTGTTCTTCACACGGCCTACGCGTCGTGTATTGCCAGTGCGTCCGCTGCTCAGGTTGTCCCAGAGGTGAAAACTGCACTCCTGGCCGGGTTGCACTCGTACGGGTGTGGAATCTGGGCCGCGGCAGAAAACGGTGCCGATTTGCGCGACATGCCTGTAGCCGTCGACGAGGCCGTGGTGCTGCGGGTCTGGCGCCGCCCGTGTGAAGCAATGTTTTCCTATCTCGCTCGCCGTGTACCAGAAATGTTGGCGC
>DASWGX010000608.1:0-7754 GCA_036393455.1 Polyangiaceae bacterium | reverse complement strand
GCCGAGGAAAAGATCATCCTGCTCGGCGACCCCGGGGGGAGCCGGCTGGAAATCGGCAAGATCGAGATTGGTGCGAGCGGCGACTTCAAGTGGGACGCCGCCGCCGAACGAGCCAGCGGCGACTTTTCGATCGGCGGCGCGGTCGCCGGCGGCAAGCTCCTGGTGTCGTTCGAGAACGTCGACGGCTTCATCGGCGAGGTTCTCGGCGGGGTACGGCTCGAGTCGGACTTCGACTTCGGCATCGGGTTCAGTACTCGTGACGGCCTCTACTTCATCGGGTCGACGAGCCTCGAGATCCAGATCCCTCTCCACCTCACGCTCGGACCCATCGAGATCTCCGCGCTGACGTTCTCGATCGGCATCCGCGAAGACGGGCTGCCACTCGGCGTCGGCGCGAACATTCGCGCCCTTTTGGGCCCGCTGAACGCCGTCGTCGAGAACATCGGCCTCGAAGCGGCACTGAATTTCAAGGACGACCAGTCGGGCAATCTCGGCGCGGTGGATTTCTCGCTCGGCTTCAAGCCTCCGCGCGGCGTCGGTCTCAGCCTGGATACGGGCATCGTCGTCGGCGGAGGCTACTTGTTCTTCGACACGGAGAACGAGGAGTACGCGGGCGCGCTCGAGCTTTCCATTGCCGGCATCGTGACGGTCAAGGCCATCGGCCTCATCACGACCAAGCTCCCGGACGGGTCCAAGGGCTTCTCGCTGCTCATCATCATCAGCGCGGAGTTCACGCCGATTCAGCTCGGCTTCGGCCTCACACTGAACGGTGTCGGCGGGCTGCTCGGGCTCAACCGCACCGTGGTGCTCCAGGCTCTGCGCGACGGCGTGCGCACCGGCGCCATCAACAGCGTTCTGTTCCCCACCAACATCGTCGCCAACGCGCCGCGCATCATCAGCGACCTCAAGGCGATCTTCCCGCCCTTCAACAACCGCTTCTTGATAGGCCCGATGGCGAAGTTCGGCTGGGGTACGCCGACGCTCATCACGCTGTCCTTCGGCCTCATCATCGAGATCCCCGGCAATATCGCGATCCTCGGCGTGCTGGGCGTGGCGCTGCCCGACGAACAAGCGGCGCTCATCGTGCTCAAGGTGGCGTTCGTCGGCACGCTCGACTTCGACCGCAAGATGCTGACGTTCGACGCGAGCTTGTTCGATTCGCGCGTGCTGTTCATCACGCTCGAAGGCGACATGGCGCTGCGCCTCTCCTGGGGAGAAAACCCGGCGTTCTTGCTCTCGGTCGGCGGGTTTCACCCCGCTTTCACGCCGCCGCCGCTCGACCTTCCGACGCTGCGGCGCATCAGCGCCAGCATCCTCAACGAGGATTGGGCGCGCGTGCGCATCGAAGCGTACTTTGCCGTCACCTCGAACTCGGTCCAGTTCGGCGCCCGCGTCGAGCTGTTTTTCGGCTTCGACGCCCTCAACGTGTCGGGGCACCTGGGCCTCGACGCCCTGTTCCAGTTCTCGCCGTTCTATTTCATCGTCGAGATCTCCGGTTCGCTCGCGGTCAAAGTGTTCGGTTTCGACCTCCTGAGCATTCGGCTCTTGCTGTCCCTTTCCGGGCCCACGCCGTGGCGGGCGATGGGCCGGGGCGTGATCAGCATCCTGTTCTTCGAGATCGACGTCAGTTTCGACGCTACCTGGGGCGACGAGGCGGATACAACGCTGCCGCCGATCGAGGTGTGGCCGCTCATCCAGGGTGAGCTCGACAAGATCGACAACTGGAAAGCGCTCTTGCCGGGCTCGTCTCAGCTCTTGGTCAGCCTGCGCAAGGTCGAGACCGACGGGCCCCCGGAGCTCATGGTGCACCCCACCGGCACGCTGCGCGTGAGCCAGCACGCGCTGCCGCTCGCTTTCGAGCTCGACAAGGTCGGCAGCAAGACTCCCTCCGACGTCGATCACGTGGACGTCACCGCGGCGAGGTCGGGCACGACCTCGCTCGCGCTTACGCCGGTCGATGAGCAGTTTGCACCCGCCCAGTTCGAGGCCCTGGCGGACAGCGAGAAACTCTCGCGCGCGTCGTTCGAGAAAATGAAGGGCGGCGTCTCCCTGTCGCTCGGCTCCGCCGGACTCACGACGGGCAAGGCGGTGCGCAAGCTGATCGAATACGAGCTCACTATCATCGACAAGGAAGCGAAGAAGCCGCTGCCGGTCGGTCAGTTCGTCATCATGATAATCGGCATCTTCCTCGCGGTCCTGCGCGGCGGCGCACCGGCGCGCTCCAAACTCTCGAGAAAGACGAAGAAGGAGCTCGTGCCCTTCGCGGACAAGGTGGAGGTTCCCGGAGAAGGTTTCACCGTCGTGACGGCGCTCGACGGCAAGCCGTTCGAAAGCGCCGCGTTCGCGAGCGAAACCCTCGCGGTCGCATTCTTGAAGCAACGCAGCAAGGAAAACCCCCGGCTCCGCGACGCTCTGCAAGTCGTGCCGACATTCGAGGTAAACGAGCCGTGACCACGCCGACTTATTCCTTCCTTCCGTGGGTACGCCACGGCGCGGGCAACATCATCACACAGGCGGACCTGGATCCGAGCGTGCTCGTACGCGTCTCGGTGCCGATAGAGCTGACGCTCACCGGACGCCTCGGCGCCGGAGCACCGGAATCGCGCCCGCTTCCGAAGGTCGTGCCGCTGTTCGGACCCGCGGACATCGTCGGCATCGACGGGCGCGCCGTGATCCGCGTCGAGCCACCCGCCGGCATCACCAATTTCGAAGCCAACCTCTTACCGTTCATCGAGTTTTACGACGAGGACTTTCCCTGGCGTTACACACCGGCGGCGCCGGACACGGCGCGCCAGCGCCTGCGCCCGTGGATCGCCCTCGTAGTCCTGAAGGAGACCGAGTTTTCCGAAGCGAAGAACGTCAAGAACCAGCCGCTGCCGCACTTCGACCTGGCCGAGGGCGTCGCCGCCGAGAACGTCTTCCCGAACCCTGCCGAGCTCTGGGCCTGGGCCCACGTGCACGTCAATCGCGACGTCGCTCCGGACACCGACGGTTCACCGGCGCACGCCAAGGCGGGCCTCGAGGGCACGCTCGACGAGAACCCGGATCTTGCGCACGCGCGTCTGATTTGCCCGCGACGGCTGGAACCGAACGTCGGCTATCACGCTTTTTTGATTCCCGTGTTCGAAGGCGGGCGCCTCGCCGGGCTCGGGCTGGAGATTCCCGATAGCCTGGTGGCCACGGCGTCGGCGTGGGACGCCGGGCAAACGGCGTTTCCCTATTACCGGCGCTGGTACTTCAAGACGGCCACGCTCGGTGACTTCGAATACCTCGTCAAGCTGCTCAAGCCCGCCGTCATCGGCGCCGAAGTGGGACGGCGTCCCATCGACGTCTTGCACCCTGGCGCCGATCTCCCGCCCATCGAAGAGCCCGCCGATCTCGACGGCGTGTTGCGTCTGGGCGGCCTCTTGAAGGTGCCGGACGAGGCGCTCTCCGAAGAAGAGCGCGCCGACGCCGCACGTTTCGAAGCGTGGGATGACCCCTACCCTCACGCGTTTCAGACGGCGATGGCCGAGCGCGTGAACCTCGGCTCCGACTACCAGCACGGCGGCGTCGGTCCGCCGCCGAGCCCCGAAGACGATCACCCCGATCCCATCGTCGTTTCGCCGCTCTACGGGCGCTGGCACGCCATGGTCGATCGATTGCTCACGGACGCTGACGGCGCTCCGGTCGCAGAGCCCCGGAACTGGGTTCACGAGCTGAACCTCGACCCACGCTTCCGCATCGGAGCGGCCCTCGGCGCGCGCGTGGTCCAGAAGAACCAGGAGGAATACATGCAGGCCGCGTGGGAACAAGTCGGCGACGTGCTTGCGGCCAACCGCGTGCTCAAGCGCGGGCAGCTGGCGCGTGCGGCAAGCCTACGCCTCTACCAGCGCTACCTCGCCCCGCTGGAACCGGAGCGACTGCTCACGCTGACGGCGCCGGTGCACAAGCGCGTCGTCAGCGAAGGGCTCACCGTGCACGGCCACGTGCTGTCGAGCCGCGTCCCCAAAGCCGTACTGTCGGCACCGTTCCGCAGGCTCGCTCGCCCCTCGGCCACGGTGGTGAAGCGCCTGTCGGCGCGCGCCGCGCCGAGCGTTCATCGAATCGTCGCCGGTATCAACGCCGGAACTCTGTTGCCCGCGCCGCCCAAGGTCGCGCCGGCGGGCGCGCTGCTCCTCTCGGACGCGGCGGCGGCGGTACGGCCGACCGACGCTGCCCCCGCGGCGCTCGAGACGCTGGAAAGGGCGCCGTGGCTCCGTTTCGTCCCGCTGTTGTTCGGGCTCGTGCTCCTGCTCTTGGCGTTCTTGTTGCCGGTCTCGGGCGTCGTCGCGGCCGTGTTCGGCGCGCTCGCGCTCGCCACCGTGTTCATCTTCACGTATCTGGCGCGACTGGTGCGAGGCCTCAAGGTCGCGGCGATGCTGAACGAAGAGAACGAGACGCCCGAAGCCGTCGACGCGCTGCCGACCGTCGATAACTTCGTGCTCTCGACGCCCGGCGACGGCTTTTCACCCCGGCCCGGAGCCACGGACAGCGAAGTCGCGGTCCGCTTCAAGCTGGCGCTGAAGGACGCCTTCACTCTGACCGCCGCCCCGGCGCGGCGCGCCGCGCCGGGTGCCATCGCGCTGGCGAGCCTGGCCGGGCGAACCTTGTCGGCCATCGATCCGAAGACTGCCCTGGTGAAAAGACTGCTCGGCACCTTGCGCATACCGCCGCGTCTCAAAGACGCTCAGACGGACACGTTCGTCCCGGTGATGGCTCATCCCATCATCGACACGCCGATGTACAAGCCCTTGAGCGAGCTCGGCACCGAGCTCTTTTTGCCGAACATCGACAAGATACCGAGAGACAGCCTCACCCTGCTCGAGCCGAACCAGCGCTTCATCGAAGCGTACATGCTGGGCCTCAACCACGAGATGGCGCGCGAGCTCTTGTGGCGCGGCTACCCGACCGATCAGCGCGGCAGCGTCTTTCGGCAGTGCTGGGACGTGAGCGCGCTGCTATCGCCGGGGCTCACGCGCGCGGAGCGCGACCTCCTGTACGACATCAAACCGGCGCACCGCTGGCGGCTCGGGGACGACCTCGGCGAAAACCATCCGAACCCCGCCGTCGCGGACGCGCGCCTCGTCCTGGTCGTGCGCGGAGAGCTCTTGAAGCGCTACCCCGGCACCGTCATCTACGCGCAAAAAGCCGATTGGCACCGGGGCGCGGACGGCACTGCCGACGTCGACGCGGAGCGCGAGCTCGTCGAGCTCACCCCGGCGGAGCAAGAGAACCCGCCGCGTGGCAAGCTCCGGCGGCCGCTCTTCGAAGCGGGCGTCGAACCCGACATCTACTTCGTCGGGTTCGATCTCGATCCGAGCGAAGCCCGCGGCGGCACGAGCGCGAGCGAAGACGCGGGCTGGTTTTTCGTGTTTCAAGAGCGCGCCGGGGAAACGCGCATGGGCGCGGACGAAGATCTCGAAGAGACGCCGCCGCGCCTGGTGAACTGGAACAACCTGAGCTGGGGCCACCTCGGAACGGCGCCGGGCGGCTGCATCGCCCTGGATCGAACACTGGCGTTCGTCGCGTATCAAGAGCCGGTGGACCAGGAGAACCGTCCTATCGCGGCGGACGCCCAGGCCGGCTACAGCCCGAGCACGAACTCCGCCGAGCTCGCCTACATCCTGTACCAGGTCCCCGTAATGGTCGCCGTGCACGCCTCGCGCATGCTTCTTCCGGAAGTGTGATCGGTAGTCATGCCCGAGTTCGACGATCTCCGAAGCCGACTGTCCAAGCAGCGCGCGGCACGTCTGGCCGCCGAGCGCAAACTCGCTCTCGATCGAGAGCAGCTGAAGAAGGTCGAGCGGACGCTTTCGGGGTTGCGCCGCAGCGTGCGTCCCAACACGCCGCCTGCCGACCTCGACGACCTCGAGGGACGCCTCCTCGAGCTCGTCGCCGCGGTCGAGGCCGGCCGTGACGACCTCGAAAAGTTCGGCAGCCTGCTCGCCGACTTGAAGCTCGATTTCGCCCGCCTCGGCGACCCGCGCGAGCTCATCGAACAGTGGAGCGATTCGCTGCCCATCCTGCTGTTTCCGGTTCGCATCGAGACCCGCTTCAGGACGCTCGGCAGCGGCGGAAGGACGCGTCACGAGCTCTGGGTACGCTTTTATCCGGACGCTTGCTCGGTCGACGCCTTCGAAGCAACGCTCTCCGAGCGCGAAGTCGAGAGCGCGATTTCGTTCTGGGCGGAGTACTTCGCGAGCGGCGGCTTCGATGAGCAGCGGCGCGCCGCGTTTCGCGCGCTTTCGGCCTCGCACGGCTCGGGGCGCGCGACGTACGCGCTCGAGCAGGTGCGGCCGGAAAACCCCGAGGACGAGCCGCGCAAGGTCCGCCCACAAGACGTGGTCCTCGTCATCGTCGGCGACCACGAGCTCGTCGCCGTCGAAGAGGCGGCCGTGTTCGCTTACTGGGTGGCGGTCTACCGAGCGAACGGCAATCCGGCGCTGGAGGCCGAGGCGATGCAGGCGCTGATCCGTGCGCTCGGACGCCCGCGTGCCGAGGAGGTCGACGCGTCGCTGCGCCCGCGGAACCTGCGCAAAAATCCGCCGCCTCCACACCGGCGCGAGGACGTCGAGGTGCGCTGCGCGCTCTTGGTGATCGATCCCGCGCACGCAAACCGTGCCGCCACGGCTCCCTGGACGGCGCCGGCGCGCGCCGCGCTCTTGCCCGATCGTTTCGTCGTCCTCTGCGACCGCGCGGGCGCACCACGGCGTGTCGAGATCGGCAACGCGGTCGCCGAGCGGCTCGCGGTCGGGCCCGATCCGTCCTTGCCGTCGGGGTCGCAAATAGAACTGCTCGACGGCGACTTGATCCTGAACGACGAGCTCCGCTGGCTGGCGGACTTCGCGGAGGCCGTCGAGGTCGGAATGGGCGTTCGGCTGACTCTGACCGCGGACGAGGCGGCTCAGGGCTTCGATCGTCTGTTCGTGCTCGGCCTGCGTTCGTCGAGCGACGAGCACGAAAGCGCCGCGCTGCTCAGCGAGCTTTTCCGCGGCCATCAGCGAAGCCCGCGGGGCCTCGGCCTGGTTCCCCAGGGGAGCGCCACCAACAACACCGAAGGTGAGGGCACCGACTATAGCTGGGTCGACGATCCGGACGCCGCCTTCGATCGCCTTTTCGGCTCCGAGGATGCTCCTCCGAGCGACCGCGCCGAACCCACCGACGCGGAGCGGCTAGCCTCGGCGCTCGGCGTCGACGCGTCCGTGCTCGCTGGCGTGCCGCGCGCGGAGACGACCGACTTTGCCGAAGCTCGCGCCATGAACATCGCGCTCTGGCCCGCCACCTTCGGCTATTTCCTGGAGTCGATGATGTCGCCGGTGTTCACCGCGCTCGACATCGAGAACACGCGTCAGTTCTGCATCGAATTCGTCACCGGGCGCGGGCCGCTGCCGGCGCTGCGCGTGGGCCGCCAGCCCTACGGCGTGCTGCCGGTCACGGCGTTCCCGCGCTTCGAGCCCGGGAGTGGACACCCGTTGTCGGCCTATCTCTCGCGGCTTCACGCGTTTCTGACGCGACTCGACCGGGAGTGGGAAACCATGGCGGCCTCGGCGTCCCACGTGGGACGGGACGGCGACCCCCATCAGGTGTTGCTCGACGTGCTCGGGCTTCACCCCGGCAGCGTCGAATACTACGGGCGCTGGGCCGAGGGCTTGCAGGAGCTCTTCAATCGCCTGAACCTCGCGCTCGGTCCCTTCTTGGCCGCAATCGTGGCCGCGGCGGCTCACGACCGCGGA
>DASWGX010000607.1:0-15230 GCA_036393455.1 Polyangiaceae bacterium | reverse complement strand
CGTTCTAATTTTCGCCTCGACGTCGCAGCCGCTTCCGGAAGTGCTGCCGGCGGTGCAAGCTCGGTTCCCGAAAACCACCGTGCTCGGAGCGACGACCGCGGGTGAGTTCGTGGAGAGCCGCGACGCCAAGGGCTCCATTGCGGCGATTGCCCTGGCGGGGGACTTTCGCGTCAGCGCCGGCATCGGAGAAAACCTCCGCCATGACGTGGAAGGCGCGACGCGTTCCGCCATCGCGTGCCTGACCAAAGAAGTGCCGGGCTATCCGCACCGCGCCGCGCTGCTCCTGCTCGATCCGCTCACTGGCGCGGGCGAGGAAGCGACGCTCATCACCGCCGCCGAGCTCGGGCCGTCGATTCCGCTCGCGGGCGGCGCCGCCGGCGACGATCTCAAGATGAAGTCGACTCAGGTGGGGTGCGGAAACCGCGTCGCGGAGGACGCGGTCGTCATCGCACTCTTGCACTCGAAGCGACCATTCGGGCTCGGAGTGGCGCATGGTCATCAGCCAATTTCCAAGAGGCTCACGGTCACGCGATCCGAGGGGAACACGGTCTTCGAGCTCGACGGCAAATCGGCCTGGGAAGTGTGGGCCGACGAAACGCGTTCCCATGCGGGCGAGCGCGGGGTCGAGCCGGACCGGCTCGACGAGCAGGAAGTGGGCGGCTACCTCTTGCGCTACGAGGCCGGACTGCCCGTGGGCGGCGACCACAAGATCCGAGCGCCGCTCTCGCGCGGCGAGAACGGCGCACTCCACTTCGCCTGCGGAATCCCGGAGGGCGCTCAAATCCACATCACCGAAAGCACTCCGGAACGCCAGATCGACAGCGCTCGCCGCGCCGCCGGCCTCGCCCGTCACGCGCTCGGCGATCAAACGCCGGCAGGAGCCATCGTCTTCGATTGCATCTGCCGGAACCTGATCCTCGGCGACCGCTTCTTCGACGCCGTCGACGCCATGAGCGCGGAGCTCGGCGGCGTTCCCCTGGCGGGTTTCGAAACCTACGGCGAAATAGCGCTGGGCGCCGGGGACATGTCAGGGTTTCACAACACGACGACGGTCGTGCTCGCTCTGCCGGCATGAGACCCGGAGCACGACTGCAAACCACGCAAGCCATATGCGAACAACCAGCGCGCCGGCACCGAATCTGAAAGAAGAGCTCGTTCGCAATTTCTCCGCCGCGCTCGGCGAAGCCAAGGCTCAGCAGGTCGTCAGCGAAGCGGTCGAACAAAGCGGGTTCGCCGCCGCCAGCTTGACGCAAAAGGACGCGCTCGCGGTCCTCGATCGCATCGCGCAATCCCCAGGCATCGTCGGTATCGCAGCCCGCTTCATCAAATCGCGCTACTTGCTGCGCCCGTGAGCGACAGCTGGCTGCAAGAGTAGCGAGCCTGGCTCAAAGGTAACGAGCGACCAGGTTCTCGAGGAACTCTTGCCGCCCGGAGCGGGGCTTGGGCTCGAGCTTGTTCTTGAGCACGTGGCTGCCGAGATCGTCGAGCGACATCTTGCCGCTCAGGATCTTCTTGCCGAGCTCTTGCTCCCACCCCGCGTAGCGCTCGTCGAGTTGCTTGATGAGCTTCCTGTCTTCGAGCATTTTTTCCGCCACCATGAGCCCGCGCGCCAGCGTGTCCATGCCGCCGATATGGGCGTAGAACATGTCTTCGGGGTCGATGCTCTGCCGCCGCAGCTTGGCGTCGAAGTTCATGCCGCCGGTCGTGAAGCCGCCACCCTGGATGATGGTAGACAGCACGAGCGCTGACTCGGCGACGTCGGTCGGGTATTGGTCGGTGTCCCAACCGAGCAAGTAGTCACCGCGATTGATGTCGATGCTGCCGAAAATGCCGTTGTTGATGGCGTACGCGACTTCGTGCTGGAAGCTGTGGCCGCTCAGAATGGCGTGGTTCGCCTCGATGTTGACCCTGTATTCCTTTTCCAACCCGTAGCGTTGCAGGAACGCGTAGACCGTCGCGGTGTCGTAGTCGTACTGATGCTTGGTCGGTTCCTTCGGCTTGGGCTCGATGAGCAGCGTCCCGGCAAAGCCGATTTTGGCCTTGTGCTCGGCAACCAGCGACAAGAAACGTCCGAGCTGATCGAGCTCGCGCTTCATGTCCGTGTTGAGTAACGTATCGTAGCCTTCGCGACCGCCCCAGAGCACGTAGTTGGCCCCGCCGAGGCGGTGCGTCGCTTCGAGGATCTTCTTCACCTGCGCCGCCGCGTAAGCGAATACCTCCGGGTTCGGGTTGGTCGCCGCGCCGCCCATATAGCGCGGGTGGCTGAACAGGTTCGCCGTTCCCCAGAGCAGCCGTACGCCGGTACGCTCCATGTGCGCCTGCATGCCCTCGAGAATACGGTCGAGAAAGGCATGGCTCTGCTCCAGCGTGTCCCCTTCCGGCGCCACGTCGCGATCGTGAAACGTGAAGAACGGAAGGCCGAGCTTCTGGAAGAACTCGAAGGCCGCGTCGAGCTTGAGCTTGGCGAGCTCCATGGCGTCCCCTGGGCGGTGCCAGGGTCGATCGAAGGTCGGGAAGCCGAAGATGTCGTGGCCTCCCCACGCGAAGTTGTGCCAGTAGCAAACGGCGGCGCGCAGGTGGTCCTGCATCTTCTTGCCGAGCACCACCTTGTCCTTGTCGTAGTACCGGTAGCCAAGGGGATTGTCACTGCCGGGCCCCACGTAGCGGATTGGCTCGACGGCGTGAAAAAAGGACTTGCTCATAGTGCCTCGTGGAAGACGGCCCGCCCCGGTCCGCCGGGTACGACGTGGGAGTTCGGAACAAAGGACCCTGAAGGGCCGCGCGAGGCTAGCACCTCGGCGGAGAAGCGCCTACACGATGCGCACGGCATCCGCCACCCCTGTCGACGCGACGCAGAAGGCGTGGCAGACCAGCCGCGTCATGACGTCCGGCAGTGTCGCGGAAGGTGAGCTTCGTCTCGAACGCTCGCCCGCGACGGCCACGACGCTCGCACGCTGGTATGCCGGCACGCTGGTCTACACGCTTTTCGTGGTCCTGTTCGGCGCCGTGGTCCGCATCACCGGCTCGGGCGCGGGCTGCGGCCAGCACTGGCCCACCTGCCAAGGTCAGATCGCTCATCTGCCGCGAAGCGTGGAGACGGCCATCGAGCTTGGCCACCGCGTCACGTCCGGCATCAGCTTTCTCCTCGTGGTCGGGCTTGCGCTGGCCACCTTTTCGCGGCTTCCTGGCGATCATCCGGCGCGGCGCTTCGCGGCGCTTTCCGCGCTCTTCATGATCGTGGAGGTCTTGATCGGCGCGGTGCTCGTGCTGCGACGGCTCGTGGAGCACGACGGCTCGGTCGAGCGGGCGATCCTCGGATCGGCTCACCTGGTCAATACTTGCCTGCTCACGGGCAGCTTGCTCGTGGCGATGCTGGCGGCTTCCGGCAACATCCCGCGAGGGGCAAGGCCATCTCGGCGAGCGCTCCTTGCCATGACGCTCGGCGGCGCCGCCATCTTGATCGTCTGCGTCTCCGGAGCCGTCACGGCGCTCGGAGATACCGTCCACCCGATTGCTCCCGGTACTCCGCTCGCCGACCGGGTGTTTGCTGAGCAAAGCTCCGCGGTCCACTTTCTCGTGCGGCTGCGGGCCCTGCACCCCCTGCTCGCTGTCCTTTCGGCGGCGGCGCTGCTCGTCCTTTCGCCGGTGCTCGCCCGTCTCGGCGGCTCCGCGGCGTCGGTGCGCTACGGCCGCCTGGTCGCCCTGCTGCTCGTCGCCCAGACGGCGGCCGGCACCGTCAACGTTCTGGCAAGTGCGCCAGCGTGGATGCAGATTCTGCACCTCGGACTGGCGAGCGCCATATGGCTTGCCTGGGTCTTGCTCTCCGCGTCCACGGTGGGCGCGCCGCGTGAGGGGGCGCTCGGAGCGGGGACGAGTCGCGCCGGCTCGGGCTAATGGCGCGATTCGAAGGCCGGGGGCGTCGAGTGCGCTCCCTCGCGCTCGCGGCGAGCGCGTTCCTGGCCATCTTCGCGGGGGTGCGGCTCGTGTTCGACGAGCCCGACGAGCGCGCAGCAGCGCGCCTGCTCGAGAACGCCATGGCGGGGCTCGCGCGGCCGGAAGCGGACGGCAAGAGCGTCGAGAGGCTGATCGACCGCGCCACGGCTTCGAGCCTGCGGCTCAGCGTCGCTGAAGATCCGAGGCTCGCGCCGGGGCGCGCCGGGCTGCTCGAGCTCTGGCAGCGAGCGCGAAAGCTCGAGGGGTTCGCGCTCGACGTCGAGGTAACCCACGTCGATCTCTACGAAGAGCCGCGACGCGTCCGAGCTCTCGGCGAAGCGTCCTGGACATTTTCGCGCGCGAAGGAAACAAAGAGTCAGCGGCGGTCGATCGAGGTGTGGCTCGAGGGATCCGGCGAGAGCCTGCGCGTTGCGTCGCTCGCCGTCGCCGGCCCCACCCACGAAGAACCCGAGCCTCGGCCGTGACACGAGCCCCGCGCTATGACGCGCGAAGATGCCAGGCCTTGAGCTTGGTGAACGCTTCGATGCCGTAGGTCGACAGCGTATAACCGCTGCCCGACGCGCGCCGGCCGCTCCAGGGCAGCTCCGGGCTCACACGGTCGCAACAGTTCCAGTAAGCGCTACCGACGTCGAGGCTCGCGAGTAGCGTTTCGGCGCGCGCGCGGCGCTTCGAATAGACGGCGGCGGTGAGCCCGTACTCGGTGTCCTGCATCAGGCTGAGAGCTTCGCCGTCGTCCGCGACGGGCATGAGCCCGATGATCGGACCGAAACTCTCCTCGCGCATCACCCGCATTTCGTGATCGACGTCCACGAGCACGGTGGGCTGAAAGTAGAAACCCGGTCGATCGACGCGCGCGCCACCGAGCAAGAGGCGTGCGCCGCGCTCCACGGCGTCCTTCACCTGCCCCTCGAGCAACTCGAGCGCGGCATCGCGCCGCGCGAGCGGCCCGATGTACGTCGTGGGATCGCGCGGATCTCCCACCTTGAAGCCCTTCACCGTTTCCACGAACTGCCCGAGGAAGGGCCGCCAAATTGCGCGGTGCACGTAGATGCGCTCGACGGCGCAGCAGCTCTGCCCGGTATTGTAGAAAGCGCCGTCCGCCACGGCTGCGGCCGCCGCGGCAACGTCGACGTCGTCGGTGACGTAGGCCGGGTCCTTGCCGCCGAGCTCGAGCCCGAGCTTGAGGAAACGGGGCGCGACGGCCCGGGCAATGCGCTGTCCCGTGGCGTGCGAGCCGGTGAAGAACACGGCGTCCACCGCTGCGTCCACCAGCTGTGCGCCCGTGATTCCGTCGCCGATCACCGTCACGAAGGCGTCTCTCGGAACGCCGGCGTCGTGGAGCGCCGCCGCCAGGGCGAGGCCGGTGAGCGACGCATACTCGCTCGGTTTGTACACGACGACGTTGCCGGCCAAGAGCGCCGGAACGAAGACGTTGCCGCCGACGAAATAGGGGTAGTTCCAGGCGGAGACGTTGGCGACGACACCCAGCGGTTCGTGGCGAACGACCTCGGTGATATCGGGACTCTCGTGGACGACGCGTTCGCGCAGGGTCGGTTCGACGTTCTTCAGGAAAAAGTCGACGCGACGCCGCAAGCCTGCGATTTCGTTCTTCGCCTGAGTGACGGGCTTGCCCGTTTCTCGGCTCGTCGTCGTAGCGAGCTCGTCGGTTCGCGACGCCAAAATCTCGCCGAAGCGCCGCAGCGTTTCGCGGCGCTCGTCGAGCGACGAGTCCGCTCGCTCCCGAGCCACCGCCCGCGCGCGCGCGACTTTCGACGACACCTCTTCTTTCCCGTCGGAAACGAGCTCGCGAACGAGCTCGCCCGTTGAGGGGTCTACTACCGGCACGATCGAAGCCATGGGCACTAGCGTGACGGGTTTGTCCGCAATCCGCGACGACCTCGCGCATGATTTTGCCCAACCGCCCAAGAGAGTGAAAAGCCCTGGGTTCGTTCGCCGAAGGGAGCTCACCCCGCTCCGGCAGCCGCGCCCGAAAAGCCGCTGGCGCGCCTCCGAGCAAGTTGCTAAAGCCCTCGTGGTGACGGTCTCGGAGGGAAGGTTGATGAAACGAAGCGTCCTGACCCCCGCGTGGGTTGCAGGCATCTTCATCGCGACCGCCTGCGCCGCCGAAACCACGGGCGGCCCGGGAGGGTCGACGAGCGCCGCCTCCACGGGAGGCACCTCGGGCACCGGCGCGGGCGGCAGCTCCGCGGTCGGCACCGGCGGCGCGACGGTCGGAGCCGTCGCTTCCGGGGTCGGTGGCGGGGCAGCGGTAGCGACGGGTGCGGGCGGTGCGGTTTACGGGCGCAGGCGGCGCGGTTACGGGCGCAGGCGGCGCGGTTACGGGCGCGGGCGGCGCCGTTGCGGGCGCGGGCGGCGCCACGACCGGCGCGGGCGGAACGGGTGGCGCGGGCGGAACGGCTGGCGCAGGCGGAACGGGTGGCGCGTCCGCGGGCGGTACCGGTGGCACGACGAGCAACGAAACCTGCTCGGGTTGTGCACGGCTATCGGTCCCACTCACGGCAGCGAATCAACGCACTGCTTTCATCATCTATCTCGCGGACCCCGGCATGGGGCTCGACATGACCGATTCCACCCTGACGGCGCGCGTCTCCGTATTCGCGGGGACCAACGGCGCCGTTCAGCTCTTCGCTCAGAACGGCGAGGCACAAGGCTACGCCCAGACACGAGCGTTCCACAGCTTCAGCACCATCACGGGCTTCATGGAGGTCTCGCTCGCCGTCGGCACTCAGGCGGGCGACGCCGCGTTCGTTCCGACACAGGTGGAGGCCGTCGGCATCGAAGTGCACGCCGGCACCACCGGCCCTTGGACGAACCCCACCGTCGTCTACTTGGATCGCCTCGCGCTTTCGAATTCCGCCACGCTCGGACAAGGCCCGTGGGAGTTCGCCGCGAGCGTGAGCCCGTTGATCGTCAACGATTCGGCGAGTCCGGTCGCGGGCTCGACGCTCACGTTCGTCGGTCCCTGAGCTCGGTCCCTGAAGCAGTTCCGGTTCGCGAAACACGGCTTTCGCCGCGAGCTTCGCAATCGGCGCCCGCGGTGGTATGGGTCGTTTCAGCATGGGCCGTAGCAAACTGTCGAATGACGAGATAGAAACGCGCCTCGGCGCACTTTCCGGCTGGTCGCTGCGCGGCGACAAGCTGTTCCGGGAGCTCAAGTTCGGAAGCTTCGTAGAAGCATTCGGCTTCATGACGAGCGCCGCCTTGGTGGCCGAATCGCTCAATCACCATCCCGAGTGGAAGAACGTCTACTCGACGGTGACCGTGGAGCTCACGACGCACGACGCCGGAGGCTTGACGGAGCTCGACTTCGAGCTCGCCTCCCGCATGAGCGAGCTCGTGACGCGCTTCGGCGCGTGAGGCGGCCCGACCGCGCGGGTTGCTAGGGAACCGCCAAGACGCCGAGAGCGCCGGTTCACCATCATTCAGGCGTCGATCTTGACGCCGAGCCGCTCGCGGAGCTTTGCGTACGGAAGGCTCACGCTATAGCGCAAGAGCTCCGATATCTGCGTCTCCGCGTCGGTCTCGACGCCGAACGGGAACCGCTTCGTAAGGTCGGCGGCCGCTTGCAGGTGACCGGAAACGACGAGCCCGGCCCGTACGCAACAGAGCTCCACCGAGTGGACCCAGCGGCGCTGCAGCGCCGTATCGCTCGCGGCGTTCACGAGCTCGCCGACCTGCCGGAGCACGTCCGCATCCAGACGGCGCTTGAATGCGTTGGCAAGATGCTTGACGTGAGTCGACGGCGCCGGGACGTCTCTGCCCGTTGCCAGGGCCGCGGCGAGCACGAGCTCGCTCAACTGTTTAGGCACGGAAAAATAGACGTAGCTCGAGTGCTCGGGGTGCAGTACCGCGAGCGCTCGCCCCCAGACGAACACGAGCTCGGGCAAGCTGACGCCGCTCCCGACGCTGCGGCTCGCAATCACGCTGTGCTCGGCCGAGGGAACGGACTCGAGTCCTCTGCCGGCGCTGTCGAGGTAGAGCGCCGGCTCCCCGATCGCGAGCACGCGCGAGGTCCACAACAGGCTCTTGGCGAGCGTCGTCGTGCTCGCCTTGGTGTCGTGGCGCGCCTCGGGATCGAGCTTGGGCAGCCGCTTTCGTTTCTTGAGCCAGGTGAGCTCCGCCCGCTTCGCCTGCTCCGAGACGAGCTCGAGCAAACGACCCACTTCCGTTCGCTCCGCCAGCAAGCCCCCCTGGCGCCAGTCCTCGTTCGTCAGCTTGCCCTGAATCGGCAAGAGGCCCTCGGGACGATGCGTCGTGACGAGCAGCGACTCGTTGATGTCCGCGACCCCCAGGTAGTCGAGCACCGAAGCGGCGTTGAACGCCTGTTCTTCGAGATTCGCACGGCGAGAAAGCTCCAGCATGCCGCGATACGCGGAGACCCGGCGCGGCTCGAGCGCGACGATGGCGCGGTTTTGATCGATGGCCGGCAGCACGGCGCCGATCTCGGCCTGGCTCCGCGCCAGCTGCTCGCGCGCCGTCACGTCCGAGGGACGCGTGACGACGATACGCGCCCAGGTCTTCGCCGCTTGTTGCGGATCGTGCAAGTGGTCTTCGAAGAGCACCGTGAGCCGTTCGATCGCGAGCGAGCGCTGTTCGGCATTCGGGTGGCTCGACGCCACGAGCTCGTCGAGGCTCGCCAGACCCGCCCAGTCCTTGCGCTCCTCGAGCAGCTCCGCCGCTGCTCGGAGCGCTTCGCCCTGCTCGAAATCCAAGCCCAGCGCCTTTTGGAAGTTGCCGAGGGCCACCGCCGGGCGACCCATGGCGCGCGCACAGCGACCCAGCGCGACGTGCAGCACGGCCTTGTGCTTGTCGGAGCGCGCCACCAAAAGAGCACGCTTGTACTGCTCGCTCGCGTCCTCGTGGTCGTCGGTGGCTTCGAGCTCCCGTCCGCGCTTGACCAGCTCGGCGAAACCGGAGTCACCGGGAGGCGGCGGGATCGACGGCGCGGGGCCGCTCGCCACTGCGGCCGGCGGCGGAACCGACCCCGGCGGGGGGAGACTCGGCGGCGGAAGCGAGCCCTTGCCGAGAGTTTCCGCGGCGCCGGGCGCCGGCCAGCTTCCGGACGGCGAGCGCCGCGGCGGAGGCAAATCCGACGCAGGCCGCTCGGGCAGCGGACTCGGCAGCGGCAGAGGCGTGGCGCCCGCCGGCATGCGCCGCGCACCACTTGCATCCGCCGAAATGCGAGGAAGCGTGGGCGGCGGCTCCGACTCCGACGCTGCGTCCGAGTCTGCCCGCTCCGAGTCCGGTCGCTCCGAGTCCGGTCGCTCCGAGTCCAGTCGCGGAGCGGAGGACAGATTCGGGACCGGCGCGCGCAGCGGCGGCAGAGGGCTCGGCGATGCAAGCGGCATGCGCTCGACCTCGCCCGACTCGCTGGGCGGATACGGCGGCACGGCCGCGGGGGCAGCGGCCGCGCGCGCAGCGGGAGCGGCCAGCGCCGGTAGGCGAGGCGGCGGCAGATTGAGCGCGGGCAGCGCGCCGTGGTGCGGGAGTGCCGCGAGTGGCGGCAGAGGGGACGATGCTGCGTGCCGGCCGGGTACGTTCAGCGGCGGCAAGGACGGTGGACGAAGATTCGGAACCACCGGAGGCGGCGGCAAGCTTTGTCCCGAAAGCGACTCGTGAGCGCCGGCCGCTCGCGAAGGCCGCACGCTGCCGCCGCCCGGCAGATGGAGCAGCCGCAGCCCGTCCTGACCATTCAACCGACTCACCACGCTACCCGGATCGGGAGCCGTGCCGGGCGAAGCTTGAATCACCTCCGCCAGGGCCTGGGCGACCGCGGTCGGCGCGTCGGACTCTTCGGAATCGTCGCGCAAGCTGACGAGCGCCGCGGCGGTCGTCGTGCCGAGCTCCACGTCCAATTGCTCGAGAGCCTCGTCGGCACTGCCGCCGTTCAAGCTCAGGAGCTTCCCGTCGATGACGAGCGAGCACCGGCACTCCATCCGATCGAGCAAGCGACCCAGGCGGCCGAGCGACAGCGTGCCGAGCCGTTCACCGTCGAGGACGAGCGCCGGGGGACGACCGTCGGCAAGCGCCACGAGCCCGCACGCATAGATCAAAAGCTCCGTTGGCCGGCGGCTCGCCGAGTAAAGCGTTTGCTCGAGCAGATCCGGAAACGGACGGTCGAGCTCGTAGCTCTCCACTTCCCACTCGTTGCCGAGCGCCTCTTGGATGACGCCGACGCTCGGCGCAGCGCAAAGCTCTTCGGAGAGCTTCGCGTTGTGCTCGTATCGGGAACTGGCGACGACGGCTAGACGCATCTTGGGGGCGCGGCTGTGCGACCCGAAGCACCGCCCGCGAAAGGTAGAGCTTCGAGCTTTACCAAAGTCCGGGGGCGAGCGGAACTCGCGAGCAGGAATCGCCGGCTAGCCTAGCGTTGCGAGCCCTCGCGGCAAGACCCCGACCGGGCGGCAAGTGACCGCCGCACGCCCCTGATCCCCACCTTTGGCGAACAAAAGTGAACCCGCTCGGGGCGCCCACGCCTTTCGAGTCCAACACGACAGCAAAAGTCCAGGCTCAGCGGGCGCCCGAGCGATGGTGGCGGACGGGCCAGCTGCCTTCCGCAAGCGGCGGCGAGTCACTGCGATGCTGCCCACGAGCTCACCTCGCGGGCGAAGGCGTCGAGGTCGTTGACGCCTTCGGTCGCCCCACGAAAACACCTGTCGATATCGAGACCCGCGTAACCGTGAGCCACGACGTTCCTCAAACCGATGGCGTTTCGGAGCGCGGCTGCAGTCTTGGAAGAAATCGCACCATGCTCTTCGAGTCGCAGAAACCCCTCACCCAGGCTGCGAGCCGCCGGCCACCCCTCATCCGCGATAATGTGGCTCGCGATATCGGTGCACGTCTGCACGGACAGCATCAGATTGAAGGCGACCAGATCGAGCATGTCGCGGTCGTCCCTCAGCGTCTCCGGACCGGGCGGCACGTGCTTGCGCACACGGGCCACGCGCTCGGCGAGCTCCGTCAGCTTGGCAGCGAGTAGGTCTTTATCGACCATCCCCTATGCCATTGTCGGCAACGTGCTTGACCCAGGCGTCGCGCATCCGGCGATACCAGGGTCGGTCCGTTTCCAGTTGCGAAAGAACGCGCGCCCGCCAGGCCGCGCCGGCGCCGCGGCGTGCTTCGAAGACGACGACGCCATCTCGAATCAGCGCCTCGAGTAGCGGAATCGTCGCTTCGTAAAGCCAAACCAGGTCTACCTCCGCGCCGAGCTGCACGGACAGTGCAGCGCCGAGGGCGTCGAGGTCGGCACCGGGTGCTTCGAGCGCGAGGTCGATGTCCGATGACTCCGTGACCCTACCGGTCGCGTGCGACCCGAACAAGAGCGCGAGCTCGACGCCGCCGTGCCGGCGGAGAGCGCGCTCGATGGCCGAAGCGAGGTCCCGAGTAGCGTCGGCGGTCACCCGGCGAGCGTATCATGCCGAGGAGCGCCGCCCAATTTCGAGCCGGCGCTTTGCACGGACGTCCTCGTCGCTTCGCCGCAGCGAAGCCGGAGCGTAAATAGACGAACGCCCCGCTAGGCGGGGCGTTCGGGGATGCTCGGCTCCGTGCGGGAGCGAAGCTTGGGTTATTCGTCGGGGTTCTCTTCCTCGATCGTGGGAGCTATCGTCAGTTCGAGGGCATCGCCTTCACCTTTGATCACACCGCCTTGAAGCGTGAACGTGGACGCAACGCCATTTCCATCGAGGTCGCCCTCGGCCGTCGCCGTGAACGTCCCGTTGTCCGCGGTTTCGTTCTCCGCCGTGTAGTTGTACATGTAGTATTGTGGGCCGGATAGTGAGAACTTCAGGCACTCCCAACCCGCACCGTCACGCCATTCACCAGGATCGGATTGGTACTTCTTGCCCTTCACGTCGTCGATGTCGGAAGGAACCTTGGCAGCCGCATTGTCGCAGAGCTGGTTCCTGATTTCCCCAGCCGTACCCGCCGCGAGCACGGTCACGTCACCGCTTTCGCGGTCGAAGGCGATTCGCGCGTTCTTCGCAATTTGCCCCAGCGACGACCGGGCCTCCGCGGATTTTGCGCTCGCCATGTACTTGCGCACGCCGTAGATGGCGAGCGCGGCGAGCACGCCGACGATGGCGACGACGATCATGAGTTCGACGAGGGTGAAGCCTCGCGTGCCCTGCCTGTTGATCAGCTTTCTGCGAATCATTTTCTTTTTAGCTCCGTCTCGGTTCGGGTTGGTTGGGTCGTTCGCCGCTCTGCTCGGCGATGGGCGCTCGGCGATGGGCGAGCCGTCTTTCCGTACTCGCTCCGGCCTCGCGGGCCGCCTTCGGAGGCAACCGGAGAGCAGGAGCCGTGCCAAGTCGAGGTGAAGCGGCGATTTGGGCGGCGCTCCAACCGAACCACGGTTTTTCTGCACGTTTCGTCGCCGCGGCGGTACGCCGAAGTGCGATAAGAAGAGACCCGACGAGTGACGAAATTTGTCACTCGCGCGAAATACGGTGACGAGGCTTGTCACCCGACGCAAACCCACTTCGGGCACAACGTGGGCGCGGGGAACAGGAAGTGAAACCGCGGCCCCGAGGCGAGCATACTCGTGCTCGATGAAACTCACATGGTCACCATCGAGCACGGTACCGAGCAAGGCGATCGCGATTCTTCTCGTGGTAAGCGCGCTATTCGGTTGCGGGGACAACCAAGACGAGCCGGGAGCCGTCGAGCTACTCCAGCGAATCCGCGACGAGAGTTACCGAAGCTGGCAGCGCGCTCCGGGCTGGGAATCGCGCCGCCCGACGTCCGCGCCGCACGGCGAAGCGGTCGACGTCTACGTCAACGACATCGTTGTCGAAGTGTTGGACGGATCCGACGGCGCCATGTCTTGGCCGACAGGCTCGATCATCGCCAAAGACGGCTGGGACGGCTCCGACCTGGAGATCATCGCGGTGATGGAAAAACGCGACGACGGGTGGTTTTGGGCAGAATACGACGGCGGCGGCGAGGTGTGCTTCTCGGGCAGGCCCGGCGTTTGCCTCGATTGTCACGGTTCCGGGTCGGACTACGTGCGCGCGTTCACGCTGCCGTAGTCCGTCAACGCACGGACACCGGAAAGCGCGTGTTTCTCGAAATGCGACGATGGTTCAGACTTACTCACGTTGGCCGTTCCCGTTCGTGAGTCCGTGACCGCTTCGCTTTCTACCTTCCCGAGTACTCCTCCTTCCGAGCGAGAGGGAACCGAACCCCAGTCGCTCGCGCGCGGGTTCGACTTCCGGGGTCTGCTCGACCGTTTTCGCGACGGCATCGCCGTCGTCGGGGAAACGCGCATCCTCTACGTGAATCACGCTTTTCCCGAGTACCTCGGATACCAGAGCTCCAAGGCCTTCGCCCGTGACGGCTTCGAACGACTGCTGGAACGGCACGTTTCTCCGAGCGACGACAAGCGCGCGCTGCACGCGTTCGAGTCGGTGCGGGAGGGCCGCGACGTCCACCGGCGCGGCGAGTACCACCTGCAGACTCTGAACGGCCGGCACGTCGCCGCCGAGCTCTCCTTCGAGACGGTGACTTCTCACGGCAGACCCGCGATCTTGGTAACGCTGCGCGACCTCACCGAGCAGCAAGCAATTCGCCAGCGCCTCCAGAACGCCGACCGGCTAACGTCTCTCGGAACGCTCGCAGCGGGCGTCGCTCACGAAGTGAACAACCCGCTCGCGTACGTCGTCACCAACCTGCGCTACTCGATCGAGCGGCTGCTTCGGCTGCGCGGAAAACTCCCGGGGCGCCCGGAGCTCGACCCCGAGACGCGGGCGTGGATGGAGCAGGAGCTGACTCCGATCTGTGAGGCACTCGAAGAAGCCGGCGACGGAACCGACCGAGTGGCGCGCATCGTCCAGGGGCTCAAGAGCTTCTCCCGCAGCAGCGACGAGGGCATCGGCCCCGTCGACGTGCACCAAGTGCTGGAAGTCGCGACCAACATGGCGGAAAGTCAGATCCGCTACCGGGCGCGTTTGATCCAGAATTTCGGCGACATCCCGCTCGTGGAAGCGAACGAATCGCGCCTGGTGCAGGTGTTCGTCAATCTGCTCCTGAACGCGGCTCAAGCGATTCCCGACGGCCACTCCGACGACAACTCCATCACGCTGACGACCAAGGTCGGACCCACGGGGCGCGTCGTGGTCGAAGTGACGGACACGGGTCAGGGCATCCCGACGGAACACCTGGAACGTATTTTCGATCCCTTCTTCACCACCAAACCAGTAGGCGTCGGCACCGGGCTCGGCCTTTCGATCTGCCACGGCTTGCTCGGCGCGCTGGGCGGCCAGATCATCGCAAAGAGCCGCGTCGGCCGCGGGGCGACATTTCGCGTGGAGCTCCCCGCCGCACCCAGAGATGACTCGAAGAAGAGCCGCTCTCCCAGCGTGTTGCCCGCGCCGGGACGCGCCCGTGTCCTCGTGGTCGACGATGAGCCCCTGATCGTTCGGTCCATCGTGCGGCTGCTCTGCGACGAGCACGAAGTCACCGCGGCCCAGAGCGGCGCCGAAGCGCTCCGGCTGATTGCGGCTGGAAACCAGTACGACCTGATTCTCTGCGATCTGATGATGCCGCAGATGACCGGCATGGAGTTTCATGCCAGACTTCGCACGCTCGATCCCGCGCAGGCACAGCGCATCGTCTTCTTGACCGGCGGCGCGTTCACGCCGAACGCGCAGGACTATCTCAAGAGCGTGAACACGCCGATGCTCGAAAAACCGCTCGAGCCGAACGCGCTGAAAAAGCTCCTGGCGAGCCGCGAGTCGTAGGCTCCGGGCCGCCCCTACCGTCCTTCCGGCGGAAAACACGGGTTTCTTACTCGCCGCAACTTGAATTTGAAAGTCGTTTTCAGCTGAGCTAGCTTTCTTGGTTCATGACCTTGGACGAGGTGCCCATCGGCCAAACCGTATCGCTCGATCGCGTGGGGGGTGAACGGGCTTTCCGCAGACGGCTGATGGAGCTCGGCTTCGTACCGGGCACGAGGATCACGATGGTGGGCGTCGCGCCGATGGGTGACCCGCTGGAGCTCTCGGTGCGCGGCGCTGCGCTGTCGATCCGCCGCAGCGAAGCGCGCTGCATCGCCGTCGCCATGGGGGGCTCTGCCGAACGCGCCGTGGTTCCCGCGCGCGCCGTGGCCGCACCGGTAGGCCCGCACTGCACCGGATCGTGAACACGCCTTGGTCGACCGTACCGAAGCCCCTGCGCGTGAGGGAGTTTCCTTAACCCACGCCGAGACCACGAGCGCCGCACCCGAACCCTCCTCGCGCAGTGCAACACGTCCGCTGATC
>DASWGX010000606.1:0-9634 GCA_036393455.1 Polyangiaceae bacterium | reverse complement strand
CAAGAAACCCGCCAGCGTGACCAGGCCGACGGCCAGAAGGATACCGAGGCCCGGGATGTTCACGCCGAAGAGCTGGTCGACGGTCGTTACGATGATGAAAATGATGTAAAGCGTGGCTGCCAACGGGACGAGCACGAGGCTTCCGCGTACGAAGTAGCGAATCAGTTTCTTGAGCATCGGCCACCAGGCTACCACCCTCCCAGGAGGCGTCGAACGCGAGCGCCGGCCGCGGGGCTTTACAGCTGAGGTCGCTCGGGCTAAGGGCGCGAGCATGAAGTTTCGCGTTGCGTTCGCGCTCACGGGGTTCGTGTTGCTGGCGGGATGCGAGGCCAAGGTGCCCGAGCCGGTGCCGCCTTCTGCCACGGCGCCCGAAGCAGCCGAATCCGCCGCTCCCGCACCGAGCCAAGCGTCGATCGACGAGGCTCCGAACGGGCTCGTCGAGAAGGACGAAGCCGTCGGGAGCGGAACCGCCGCCAAGGCCGGCGACAAAGTGCGCGTGCACTACACCGGCCGCCTGCTCGACGGCACCAAGTTCGACAGCTCCCGCGATCGGGACGAGCCGTTCGAGTTCGTGCTGGGTCAGGGAATGGTGATCAAGGGTTGGGACCAGGGCGTCGAAGGGATGAAACCCGGTGGCAAGCGGCGCCTCACTATCCCGTCCGAGCTCGGCTACGGCAAATCGGGCAGCCCGCCGAAGATCCCCGCGGACGCGACGCTCGTCTTCGATATCGAGCTCCTGGAAATCGTGGAGTAGATCAGCCCGAGGGCGGGCATGGCCTCCCCCGGCTGCGCGACCCCTTCGCCGTCAGGCCCTCGCCTTGCGAGTTGCGGCAGCACAAGGAGCTCGCGGAGCTTGAGGCCGGTGATGACAGCCCGGCGCCCGAGCTCGGTGAGGTAGTACTTGTACCGGTGGCCGATGCGTTTGATGCTCGCGACCTCGGTCACTTGCCATCCGACGCTCACGCCCACCTCGCCGAGGAAGTCAGCGAATCAGGCGCATGCTCTACCGTTTCATTCAGTCGCTGAACGCCGAGTCCGGCTGACGCCTGATACCTGATACCTGATACCTGACAGCCCAGTGCCGAAACTTCCTTTTTTGGTTCCGCCTACGCCGGCTTAGGTCAAGAGCCGCTCGAGGCCCGCGATTCGCTTGACCGCGAAGTGCTCGGCGGGACCGAAGTGCGAGTGGTTGTCTTCCAGCGTCGTCACGTAGCTGCGCAGTGTAGCCGCACGGATGCCGCGAACGGTGCGCAGCACGGAGTAGAGCTCGTCGACGAGAGGCATCGGCAGCGGCCGTTTCGCGGCGCGGTACAAATTGAATGCGTACTCCACCCAGGCAGCCTTGCGCGTCGCCAGCGACAACCGGATTGCCGCTTCCGCCCCGAGCGCTAGATCTCGCTCGGACTGCGGCATGCCCGCTTCCGTCCGCTCCATCAAAATGGCCAAGTGCCCGGCGAGCACGCGCTCGGCCTGCTCGGCCCGGCCCAGCACGAGTGCCTTGCTCACGAGCCCGCTCAAGAGCTCGAATGCGTTCGCCTCCTGCGTCGGCGGTTCGGGCTCGGGGCTCGAAGGCGGCTCGGTCCGCATCGCGCGTAGATCGACCAGAGTGCGATGCTGTGGCGAGACGCCCTGCGCCTCGACCAGGGCAATGCTCTGATCGCCAATCGTGATCACGTCGCCGGGCTCGAGCTCCGTCGGTTTGCTGATGGCGACCGAGTTCACCAAGACTCCATTGCGACTTCCGAGATCCTCGATGAAGACGTGGCCTTCGGTCAGCGTGATGCGTGCGTGCTGGCGCGAGACGAGCGGTCGCGCAATCACTACGTCGCAACCGACGCCGCGGCCGATCACGGTTTGGCGCCGCTCGATCCGCATCGTGCGGTCGCCGACGACCAGGGCCAAAGGAGCACGCGCGTGCCAATCCGGTTCGGCTGGCGATTCCAGCTTGGGAACGCGTCCTTCGTTCACTCGCCGTGGATTATACACGACCCGAGCTTTGGCTACATGTCCGCAGCTTGGACGACTTCGGGACCCAGCGGAATTTTCTCCGCCCTGGAATCTCCTCAGTGGGCGCGCGGATAGCTTCCCAGAACCTTCACCATGCCGCACGCCTGCTCGACGCGCATCAGTGCTCGCGCCACCGGCGGATCGAGGCGATGGCCCTCCAGGTCCATGTAAAAGACGTACTCCCAGAGCTTCTGGCGGCCAGGGCGCGACTCGATTCGAGACAGGTTGATGCCCTCCTGGTCGAATACCTCCAGGATCAGTTTCAGAGCGCCACGCTCGTGCCGCGTCGCGAAAAACAAGCTGGTCCGGTCGCGGCCGGTCGGTCTTGCGTCGCGCTCGCCGATGACGACGAAGCGCGTGGCGTTTTGGGAGCGGTCCTGGACGCCACGGCGCAGCACCGACAGGCCGTGGAGCTCCGCGGACAGCTCGCTCGCAATGGCGGCGGCGCCAGGTGTCGAGGCTGCCAAGGCCGCCGCGGCGCTCGTCGAGGTTGCCTCGTGGACGGCGGCGTGCTGCAGGTGCTCGGAGAGCCAGGCACGGCATTGGGCGAGGGGCTGCGGGTGCGAATAGACGCTGGTGATCGTCGGGAGGTCCCGCTCGTGGGATACGAGACAGAGCACGATTTCGAGCACGGCCTCTCCCTGGACCTGCAGACGGCTTTCGAGCAGGCAGTCGAGCGTGACGTTGACTCCGCCCTCGGTCGAATTCTCGATCGGCACCACTCCCGACGTCGCGTCGCCCCGTTCGACGAGGCGAAAGACTCCCGGTATCGTCAGGGCTTCGACGAAGTCCGCGCTGGCGCCGAAGGTACGGCACGCGGCGAGGTGAGTGAACGTGCCGCGGGGCCCGAAATACGCGACGCGCGGGGTCTCGAAGAGCACCCGGCAACCGCTCGCGATTTCGCGGAATACTGCATGGAGCGCGTCGGGGGGCAGGGTAGCGTCGCCGTTCGTCGCCCCGAGCTGCTCGACGCGGCGGTGTAGCGCGGCGTCGGCTTCGAGTGACAGCGCCGTCCTTGCGCGCGCCGGATCCTCGCGCACCAGTGCCCGAGCCTTTTCGGCTCGGCTCTTCAAGAGCGCCACGAGCTCGGCGTCGATTTGCTCGATCTCGGCGAGCAGCTCGTCGCCGCTCACGGCCCGGCGCTCCGGTCCCGCTCGATCACGGCGCGGATCACCGATGCCGCGTGACCGAGCGCGTAGTCTTTCCAGCCGAGGAGCTCGGCCGTACCTTCGACGACCGCGGTCCAGGCGTCGGCCTGGTCGCGCAATGCTCGAACCAAGAGCACGACGCGGGCAAAGGGCATGCGGTCGCGGATAACGCCGGGCAGGTTGCTGTGGAGCACGCTGGCGCAGGCGGTGATCGCGCTGGAAATGTCGGTGCGGCGCGAGTCGCGAATCGCCGCGTGGGCGCGCCCCACGACGTGAGCCACCTTGAGCACGTGCGCCTCGCTGGCTCCGCCGAGGCACCAGGCGGCCCAGGCGCGCGCAATGGCGGCCTGCTCCACGGCTCCGGCGTCACCGCGCGCCACGATCTCGCCGAGCGTGCCCGACAGTGCCTGCGCCGCCTGCAACCACTCCGGTGCACCGGGCGGGCGCGACTCGTGCAGGCGCCGCGCTTCGCGTTCCGCCTCCTCGTTCGAGTCGGGAAGATCGGTGCGCTCGGTGAGCTCGGACAGCTGATCGGCGGAGGGAGCGAAGGCGCTCAGCGCTATGTCGGGATCGGAAGAAAAAGGTCGGGCTTGGCCTCCTCCGTAGAGCGGCCAGGTTATCTCGAGCGGAAGCTTCTTCTTACCCATCAGCGCAAGAGCTCGAGGAGGGGCTCGAGCTTCATGGCGAGGCCCATGTCGCCGTCTATCCTGAGCTTCCCGCCGAAGAAAAGCTCCTGACCCGTGACGCGCCCTTCCAGCATGTCGACGCAGTCGCTGGCGCTCATGGTGATGATGCACGGGGCGTCGCCGTCCGTTTCCACGACGGAGGGGTTCTCTTTGAGATCCATGACGAACGTCCCTCCGCCTTCTCCCTCGAGAATGAACTTGTAGACCGCCCCGATGCTTTTTGCCCGGACCGCGTTCGCGGTAAGCTTCTGATGGGCGTCGGACATTTTTTCCTTTGCGGTCGTCATGACGCCAGCATACCAAAAAGGCGAGAGATGGAAGCGACGGAGACGCGCCTGTTCGTGTACGGGTCCCTCAAGGCGGGGTTCGAGCATCACGGCCGCATGCGCGGAGCACGGTTCGAAGCGGCCGCGGCCACGGCCTACGGCTACCGCCTCGTGGTGCTCGAGGGCTACCCCGCGCTCGTCGCCGGAGCGGGCGCGGGTTCGGTCAGGGGCGAGCTCTACTGGGTGAAGCTCGAGCTACTCGAGGCGCTGGACCGCTTCGAAGATTGCCCGGAGCTTTACCAGCGCCACCCGATCGCGCTGGCCGATGGTTCCGCCGCCCAGGCATATTCCATTTCGGCGCAGCGGGCGGGGCTCTGTCCCGAGATTCCGGGCGGCGCGTGGACGCAGCACTCCTCCGCGCGGAGCGGGTGCGAGGGCTATTTTCGCTCCGACATGGGCACGAAACGCCGCTCGTCGTAGCCCGTGTAAATCTGGCGCGGGCGCGCGATCTTCTGTTCCTTGTCGAGCAGCATTTCCTCCCATTGCGCGAGCCAGCCGGCGGTGCGCGGAATCGCGAACAGCACCGGGAACATGTCGAGGGGGATTTCGAGCGCCTCGTAGATGAGCCCGGAGTAAAAATCCACGTTCGGGTAGAGCTTGCGCTGCACGAAGTAGTCGTCGGAAAGCGCGATCTTTTCCAGCTCCAGCGCCACTTCGAGCAGCGGATTCTTGCGGCCCACCAGATCGAAAACTTGATCGGCCAGCGCCTTGATGACGCGAGCGCGAGGGTCGTAGTTCTTGTAGACGCGGTGCCCGAAGCCCATCAACCTGCCGCCGACGCCGCTCTTTACCTCGGTGATGAAGGCCTTGACGTTCTTCACGCTGCCGATCTCCCGGAGCATGCGCAGCACGGCTTCGTTGGCGCCGCCGTGCAGCGGCCCGTACAGAGCGGCGGCGGCTCCAGCGACGGCGCAATACGGATCGGCGCGGGCGCTGCCGATGCTGCGCATCACGTTGGCCGAACAGTTCTGCTCATGATCCGCGTGCAGAATGAACAGCACGTCCATCGCGCGCACGATGTCCTTGTGCACCCGGAACTTCGGTTCCGCGATGCGCTTGAGCATCTGCAGAAAGTTCTCGGTATAGCTGAGCTCGTTGTCCGGATAGACGAACGGCTTTCCGGTGCTGTGGCGGTAGCTCCACGCCGCCAACGTCGGCATCTTCGCGATGAGGCGAATCATTTGCAGCCGCCGCACGGCCGCGTCCTGGACCTGCTTGGCGTCGAGGTAGAACGTGCTCAGCGCGCCGACGGTGGCGACCAGCATGCCCATCGGATGCGCGTCGTAGCGGAAACCGTCGATGAAGGTCCGGACGTTTTCGTGGACGAACGTGTGGAGCGTGACGTCGCGCACGAACTCCTCGAGCTCCGTCGCGGTGGGCAGCTCGCCGTTGATGAGCAGGTACGCGACCTCGAGATAGCTGGCATTTTCCGCCAGCTGGTCGACCGGGTAGCCGCGGTAGCGTAGGATGCCCTCGTCGCCGTCGATGAACGTGATGGCCGAACGACACGAGGCCGTATTCATGAACGCGGGGTCGTAGCTCATCAGCCCGAAGTCGGAATCGCTGATTCTGATCTGTCGCAGGTCCATGCCGCGGATCGTCCCGTCGGTAATCGGGACCTCGTAGCTCTTGCCGTTGCGATTGTCCGTAATCGTTAGCGTATCCTTCGCCATGGTGTCGTTCTCTCGAGGGGGCGTCTCGGGGGTTCGTGGAGCCGCGGGGCGGGCTCAGGCGCTCCGAGTGAATGGAACTCTAGGCCGATTTCTGGGCCACTCGCTCAGCTTTTGGCACATCAGGCACATGCCAAGGACTGGAGCTCGCTGCCGCCGAATGCCGGACCTGACCGTGTCAGCGGTCATATCCGCAATTGTCGGCCTTCTCGCCGCCGGGTGCTCTTCCGAGCAAAGGGAGCTCGAAGCCGAAAAACCGCCGGCTAACGTCAAGCTGAAAGGAGGGCTCGCCGCCAGCTCACCGGCTTCGTGGATCGGCACCCCCGTTCCGCCGGCCGACGGGCCAAAGCTCGCGCCGGTCGTGATGGTCGCACCCGTGTACCCAACGCCGGAGCGAAAGGCGGAGCCGATCGGCTACCTTCGCCTCGGCAGCCGGCTGGCCCGCTCGGCGGAGCCCGTGCACGAAAAGGACTGCGAGAAGGGATGGTACGCCGTCAGGCCTGTCGGGTTCATGTGCGTGGGGCGCGAGGTCACGCTCAAGCTCGACCATCCCCTTTCACGAGCGTTCCAGGTCGAGCCCGACCGCGCGCGGCCCATGCCGTACAAGTACGCGTTCGTGCGCGCGATCGCCCCGAACTACCTCAGGGTTCCGACCAAGGACGAGCAGTTCAAGTACGAGATGCGCCTCGAGCGCCATCTCAGAAACTACAAGAAGCTCGCCGTCAAGTGGGACGCGCTCGACGTGGGCGCGAACGACATACCGCTCGACGAGCAGGGGCTGGCCGCCGGGAAGATACCGGACCACGCCGTCGCGATGGACATGAGTGAAAGGTTCGGCGGCAACGGCGACGATCGTGTGCCGTGGTGGCTGACCGGAGAACGCAAGGTTCCGAACGTCTCGAGCTTCAGGGCGCCGCCCTACGCGGTGATCGCCGACCGGATCAAGCGTCACGCCGGGGTGGCGCTGATCGGCACGTTCTTGTCCGGGGAAGAGGCCCAGCACCGCAGGTTCGCGGTTTCGACCGACGGGCGACTGCTGCCGGCGGACAAGCTCAAGGCGGATTCAGGGTCGCCGTTCCACGGCTACTCGCTGCGCGGCCTCGGGTTGCCGGTCGCCTTCGCGCGCAAAGCCGGCGCCACGTACTATCGACTCGACAAGGGTGATCTCAAGCGCGACGACAAGCTCGGCTGGCGCGAGTTTATTCCGCTCTCCGGAAGGGTGCGGCAAATCCGTGGCGTGCGCGTCGTGGAGACGCGCGATGGCCGCTGGGTCAGGAGCGAGGACGTCAAGACCGCCGCCAAGCCGAGTTCGCTGCCGTCTTGGGCCAGGAAGGGGAACAAGTGGATCGACGTTTCGATCGTGAGCCAGACGCTGGTCTTGTGGGAGGGCGAGACGCCCATCTACGCGACGTTGGTCAGCAGCGGCCGCGACGGCCTCGGGGAGCCCGGCAAGACGTTGAGCACGCCGACGGGCACGTATCGCATCTACCAGAAGCATGTTACGACCACGATGGACTCCGACGTCGCCGACCACGAGTTCGAGCTCCGCGACGTGCCGTGGGTGATGTATTTCAAAGGTAGCTACGCGCTGCACGGCGCCTACTGGCACGACGACTTCGGACGCGTGCGCTCGCACGGCTGCATCAACATGTCGCCGATCGACGCCCGCTACACCTTCGAATGGTCGACGCCGGAGGTTCCAGAGCACTGGCACGCCGCCTACGCGAGCGAGCCGCTGGGCGAGGGAACGCTGATCTCGATTCACCCCTGAAAGCCGTTCGCTCCGCGGCGCACGCACCGGCAACACTCACTCGTCGAGTGTGAGCCAGCGCTCGGGAATCGAGCGGATCACGAGGTCCGCGACGCTGAAGCTGTAGAAACCGCGCTCTTTCGCGACGTCGCTGGCGAACAGCGAGCTCTCGAAGCTGCGCGCGATGACGCGTGCCTTCGGATAGCGGACCGAGAGCCATAGGGCGGTCCGCACGTTGGTCCCGTCGTCGCCGCTGCCGACGACGTATACCGGGGCATCGCCGAGGAACGCATCCGCCTTTCGCCACACATCGGGATCGCGCAGATCCCCCGGGATGAGGAGCCGCTGATAGTCCTCCGGGAAGCCGACGTCCTCCTCGAACACGCGCGCGCGGCGTTCCACTTCCGTATCGATGATGACGACGCGGTTGAACTGACCGCGGGCCCGTCTCTGCAGTTCGTCGAGCACCGTCTGTCCGAAACGGCCAAAGCCTCCCAGCACCACGGAATCCGGCGCCTCGGTGGATTCGAAGTGGCGCAGCATCTCCGTTTCCACCACGTGGACCGCGGCAATCTGGTGACTGTTGAAGATCTCGCACGCGCGGCCGACGCGGGTGTTTCCCACTGCGCGCAGGAAGCGCAGGTCGGAAACGTGTACGATAGTGCGGTTTTCGAGTTCGGGGGCGAGTTGGAGAATCCGCGCCGCGGCGTTCAGATTCACGAAGTCATCGCCGGTGAGCAGGAGAACGCGCGCCGCGTGCTCGAGGCGGAGCGTGCGCAACAGGGCGCCGGTGTTGATGTCGCCGCTCACGGTCACCAGGTTCCCCTCGCGCGCGATTTCCCGAACCGGGTAGTCGCTGCGGTTATCGACGACGATCACGGGCCGCACCACTCCCGACTCGCGCAGCCGGCTCAAGTACAAGAGGGCGAGGTGTCCGCCCCCGGCGATCACGATGTGATCCTTGAGACGGCGCATGCGCCAGCGCTCCGGGTTCAGAACGCGGAGCACGCTTTCCACCAGCGCAGAAGCCGTAATCGCCGGCGCCGCGAAGTAGGCGAACCACAGCGCTACCCGCGCGAGCGCCGGTCCACCGCGCGGCAGCCCGAGGTCGAGGCCGCCGAGCACGAACAGGCCGAGCGTATAGTAGACGTGAGCGAGAAAGCCTTCGCTCGCGAGTTCGGGCCGTTCTCCGGTGGCCACGCCGGCGCTGAACGCCGAGAGGCCCACGCCGTAGACGACGACGAGCACCAGCGCGCGCCAGCGAACCCACGGCCAGTAACGGCGCAAGAGCCCGCGCGGGCTCGTCGGATTTGCGTGGGACGACCCGGCTCGCCGCGAGCGAGGGGGCAACAGCGTCTGCATTTCAGAGCCCGAGCAAGTCGGGTCTCGACAAGTAGACGATGGCGAGGGCGGCGAGCAGCACGGCCAGGATCAGCCAGAAAGCCAGGTTGCGCGAGCGGCGCCGGCGCATCTCCAGGAACGGGTTGGAGTCCGAAAGGGAAGCCGTCGGAGGAATCGTGGGGGTGAAGGGCTGTGGCGGCAGGGGTGGACGCGCCGTGGCGGCGGGGCTCGCCGTGAAGGGCGCCTGCGGGAATGTGTTTTGCGGCGGAGGGGGCGGCGCCGGGAGAAACGCGTTGAGACCCGGCGACATCAGGAGTGAGGCGTCGTTGCGGGGATTCGGCTTCGGAGGCGCGGGCGGCACGCTCGATTGACCGGCCTTGATCAAGGCATCCAGCGAGAACACGACGGAGTCCTCTTCGCGCGCCGGTGGAGGACGCGACGGGGCAAGGCGGCGCGGCGCTTCCCGCGGCCGCTCGCGCCGCGGCAACGAGAGTTCCGGGGGCCGGCCGGCCGCGGGCCGTTGCATCAAGGCTGCTGGCTCCTCGGCTTCGTCCGCGAGCGACGCGGTAAGCGCCCGCATGATCGGGTCATCGCCCTCGAGCGGCAAGCTGGCGACGTGCGTGACCTCGTCGTCTTCCTGCAACGCTTCGCGCGCCAGGGCCGAAACCCGTTCGCTCGGAAGCGCGACCGTGATGTCGTCGAAACT
>DASWGX010000605.1:0-2862 GCA_036393455.1 Polyangiaceae bacterium | reverse complement strand
GCTCGCCGCCGGCGAACCCGTGGCGAGGAGCGTGGGTCCCATGGAGTTCGGGGCGCGCGCGCTCGGAAACCGATCGATTCTGGCCGATCCGAAGCATCAGGACGTCGTGCGCGTGATCAACCGCATGGTCAAGAAGAGGGACTTCTGGATGCCGTTCGCGCCGCTGCTGCTCAGCGACAGGCAAGAGAGGTACCTGCGCAATCCGAAGCGGCACAAGAGCCCGTACATGATGATGACTTTCGATACTCGAAGCGAGACGCTGTCCGACGTCATCGCGGCGGTGCACAACGCGGACCTGACGTGCCGCGCTCAGCTTCTGGAGCGCGGTCAGAACCCCGAGATGGAGGCGGTTCTGGAGGCGTTCGAGGCTCTGACTGGACGCGGCGTGGTCCTGAACACGTCCTTCAATCTCCACGGGTTCCCCGTGGTGCGGGACGCGGCCGACGCTCTGCACGTCTTCGAGAACTCTGGGCTCGAATACCTGGCGCTCGGTCCCTACCTCGTGACCAAGCGCGGCTAGTCGAGTTTGGACGTCGCCGAACGAACGACGCCCGAACGCCACCACGCCAGCAGCCTTTGCGGCCAGTTCGGACGCATGCACGGGCGCTCCACGAACGCGAAGAAGAGCCCGGAAACCCCGAGTACTACCGGAGCGGTCACCAGCGCTTGAAACAGAAGGTTGACGCCGAGCCCGCCTGGAACCTCGGCACGCCCCGTAACCGGCAGGATCAGGGCCAGGAGCGGGTAGTGCAAGAGGTAGATGCTGTAACACATGCCGCCGATCGTGGCGATGACGGGGTTTCGCGTCAGTGCGCGAAACGTCACGGAACGAAATGTGGCGAACAACAACAAGAGCGTGGAGAACGGAATCGCCATGCTGGCCGGCCCCGCCGCGGGGCAGGAGAAAATGACGATCAAGGCGATCAAGGCGAGGAGGTCCCAAAGTATGCCGCGACGTTCCACGTCGTGGGTTCGGCGTTCGGCGGCTCCGCTCGTGGCGTACAGATCCGCGAAAAGGATGCCGGGAACGAAGTGCTGAAAGTGGTTGAGCAGGGATTTGTCGAGGTGCAGAGCCCGCAAGGGAAGCAGCTCATCGAGCACGATGCAGGCTGGGATGCACGCGAGCAAAAGGAGCCGCCGGACGCGCCGAGGCCAGCGGAAGAGCTTGGCTATGAGCGGCATGAGCAGGTAAAACTGCACTTCGATTTCCAGCGACCAAGCTACCGGATTGATGCTGCTCCAGGTTCCATACACGACGTTGTGGACGTACCCGAGGCTCGCCGCGAGGTGAGGCACGAGCGCGGCGTCGGCACCGCGCCACGCCGCGACCGCCGCCAACAGCAGCAGGCTCGAGACGTAAGGCGGTTCGAGCCGCGTCAGACGCCGGAGATAGTAGCGGCGTAGAGCCACGGCTTCGCCGTTGCGCTCTTCGGCGGCGACGAAAGGCAGCGCCAGGATGAAACCGCTGATCGAGAAGAATACGAGGACGCCCGCGCCCCCGGTTTGAAAGCCGCGCCAGAGCCAACTTTCGTGGGCGCCCGCCGGGGACGCGGCGTGGCGGCCGAAGTGCGTGGCGAGGTGAAGTAAGAAGACCGAAGCAATAGCGATGAAGCGAAGCCCGTCGATTTCCGGGATGTAGCGGCCCGACGTGGTGACGCGCCGAAGGCGATCGAGGAGGCGAGAGCTCGACTCGCGCGAGGCAAGAGTCATCGCGAAAGCAGACGGCTGGCGCGGGACACCGCCGCCGCGGCCACGACGCGCAGCACTCCGAGCCGCTCGCGCGGCGGAATCCGAAGGAAGTAGCGTCTCATTACCGTGCCCAGCGACTCGCGGCGGAAGCCGTTCGGTGCCAGGACGGACTTGTTGCCCGCGTGGAACAAGAACGCGGCGAGCGGCTCGTCGAGGCGATGAGGCTTGACGCCGTGCAGCCGGAAGCGAATGAAGAGCTCCCGGTCCATCGTGTAATGCAGGGACTCGTCCAGGTAGCCGACGGCGTCGTGCAAGTGTTTGCGCCAGAAGCAGGCCGGTTGCAGAACTTGGCTTACGTAAAGCCAGCGCGAGATGGCGGCGTCGACGCACGGAGCCCGCGTTTCGTCCGGGGTGCCCTTTCTACGCATCACGCACTGTCCGGCGACCCAGTCGACATCCGAGCGTTCCCGGAACAGACGGCCGATGGCGTGCAGAGCGCCTGGTAGGTACGTGTCGTCGCTATTGAGCCACGCGACGATTTGTCCGCTGGCGCGGCGTAGACCCTTGTTGATGGCGTCGCTCTGGCCGCGATCGGGCTCGCTCACCCAATAGTCGATGTGCTCGGAGTAGCGCTCCAAAATCGCGCGGCTGCCGTCGCTGCTGCCGCCGTCGATCACGAGATATTCGAGGTTCGGGTAGTCTTGCAGGAGCACCGACCGCAGCGTGGCCTCGAGAAACTCGGCGTGATTGAACGCAGGCGTCACCACCGAAATGCGCGGCCAGTCGCCTGCCGAGCTCGGGTTCCGTAGGGGCGTCGTCGTCCAAGGCCAGCCCGAACGTCCAGCGACCGCTGGGATCCGTGAACGAGGCGCGCTGGACATGCTTTCGGCTCTCCGTGACGAGCGGAGCAGTGCTGGGCCGTTCGACCCTACCATACACGGGTCGCGGTACAACGCGGATGCGCCTGCGCGGGCCAGCCGTGAAGGGCATGAATGACCGGCGGGTTCGAACGGCTACTTGGCGCCGTCGCGTTGCGTTTCGAGCATGCGGCGATACAAGCGCGCGAAGCCGTCCGCGTAGCTTTCCAGGGAGTAGCGTTCGCACGCTCGCCGCCGCCCGGCCTCGCCCATGCGCTGCCTGAGCTCGCGGTCGCGGGCGAGTCGCTCCACGGCG
>DASWGX010000604.1:0-7579 GCA_036393455.1 Polyangiaceae bacterium | reverse complement strand
ACCGACTCCGGCGGCGTGCAGGAAGAAGCGCCCAGCCTCGGCAAGCCGGTGCTCGTGATGCGCGACACGACCGAGCGACCCGAGGGCGTCGAGGCCGGAACGGCACTGCTCACCGGGCCGAACGCCGCCAGCATCGTCGAGCATGCCCTGCGCCTGCTGACGGACGAGGACGCGTACGCGCGCATGGCCAATGCGACGAACCCGTACGGGGACGGCAAGGCCGCCGGTCGCATCGTCGATCGCATTCGGCGTTACTTCTCCGCCTGAGGTCTCCGACGTGTGCGGCATCGCGGGTGCGCTGGGAGCGATCGACGAGCAGCTCCGCGCGGCGGTAGCGCGCATGAGCGAAGCGCAGATACATCGAGGGCCGGACGACGCCGGAGAGTACGCCAGCACCGGCGCCGGTCCGGGCGTCGCGTTCGCCTTCCGGCGCCTCGCCATCCTGGACCTTTCGCCAGACGGGCATCAGCCGATGCGCGACGAAAAGCGCGGCAACGTCATCGTCTTCAACGGCGAAATCTACAACTACCGCGAGCTCCGGCGCGAGCTCGAAGCTGCCGGAGAGACGTTTCGCTCCCAGAGCGACACCGAGGTCCTGCTCGCCGGCTACGGCGTGTGGGGCGACCGCGTGCTCGACAAGCTGCGCGGCATGTTCGCGTTTGCTCTGTACGACGCCAGGAGCCGCTCGGTGCTCCTGGCGCGGGATCGGCTCGGTATCAAGCCGCTCTACTACGCCGAGGTTCGTCGTCCGAACGGCAACGCCGTTCTCTTCGCGTCCGAGCTCAGGGCTCTCTTGAAGAGCGAGCTCGTCCCGCGGCGCCTGGATCGCACCGGCGTTGCGAGCTACCTCTGGAACGGCTTCGTCGTCGGACCGAGCACGATCGTCGAGGGCGTCTCGTCGCTGGAAGCTGGAACCAGTGCACGCGTGAGCCTGGAAGCGCCCGGCGTGCGAGCCGCGCGCTACTGGGCTCTCGGCCCCCGCTCGACCAGGCCGGCGGGCGACGCGGTGCTCGCGCTCGAGAACGAGCTCTTGACGGCGACGCGCCAGCATCTGGCGAGCGACGTCCCGCTCGGCGTGTTTCTCTCGGGCGGAGTGGACTCGAGCGCGGTGGCGTCCCTGGCAGTACGGTCCGGCCTCGGACGCATCAAGACGTTTCACATCGGCTTCGACGAGGCGGGTTTCGACGAGTCGGCGTACGCGCGCCGCGTCGCCCGAGCGCTCGGCACCGAGCACGCGGAATTTCGCCTGACGCAGGGGCGGTTCCGAGCCGAGCTCGAGCCGGCGCTCGGCAGCCTCGATCAGCCGACGTTCGACGCAATCAACACTTACTTCGTGAGCCGGGTAGTGCGCGAAGCAGGCTTTACCGTTGCGCTCGCGGGCACGGGCGGTGACGAGCTGTTCGCCGGTTACCGGAGCTTCCGCGACTTGCCGCTGGGCGTCGCGGTCGCGCGCGCTCTCGGCGTCGTGCCCGAAGCCGCGCTCAGGCGAGCCACTGCGTGGGGCCTCGGGCTCAAGCGCGGTCGCGCGGCAGAGGTCCCGCCGCAGACTCGCTGGGCCAAGCTCGGCGATCTGCTCTCCACCCGCGGCGATCCCCTCGCCGCCTATCAAGTCGCGTACGCGCTCTACACGCGCGAATTCTTCGGCGAGCTTGCCGATCCCGAAACGCTGGCGCTCGCTCCGAACGGCCTCTCGGCGCCCTTTGCCGCGGCGCTCGAGCAGGCCAGTCGTGGCGCGAGCGCGCTTTCGCGCGTGAGTACGTACGAGCTCGGTCTTTTCATCGGAGAGCGGCTGCTCCGCGACAGCGACGCGGCGAGCATGGCAGTCTCGCTCGAGCTTCGGGTGCCGCTGCTCGATCACGGCGTCGTGGAAGCCGCTCAGGCGGTGCCGGACCAGGCGCGCTTTCATCCGCTCGGAAGGAAAGAGCTCCTGAAGTCGCTTTCGATGCCGAGTCTCGACCCCGCGATCTTCGACCGCCCGAAAGCGGGTTTCGTGCTGCCGATCGAAGTTTGGGCCAAGGATCAGCTCGCGGACGAAATCGAGCAGCGTTTTTCCGACCGAGCCTTGGTCGAGAGCGTAGGCCTGCGCCCGGAGCCGCTCGCGCGGCTCTGGCGCGCCTTCCGCGCGGGTGCTCCGGGCCTTTACTGGTCGCGAGTCTGGAGCCCTTTCGTGCTGCTCAATTGGTGCCGTTCGCAGCGTGTGAGCCTGGCTTGAAACCGGGACGAAGACGGCGCGGCCGTCAGAGCCACAGCCCGTAGTCGCCGGTGGCGAGCGCCCAGGCCGCGATCGCGCCGTTCGTGACCGCGTGTGCCACGACGGCGTCCGAGAGGCGGCCGCTGCGGTGCTGCACGAACGCGTAGGCGGCTCCGGCCAATGCCGCGGCGGCCCAGCGATGGTGAAGCGCGCCGAACGCGAGCGACGAGCCCACCACGGCGAACAGCGTCCAGGCCTTGGGCGACACGCTGGTAAAGTCGCGCGAAATGAGCCAGCGCAAGAGCCAACCGCGGAACGCGAGCTCTTCGCACACCGGGATCACCACCACCGACCCCAGGGCGCGAACCGCGATCCACGCTGCCAAGGCCCACCCGGGCAGCGTTGCGAACGCCGCGTGAAGGGTGCTTGCGGCGCCGGCGTCGTGCGGGTGGGTTGCGACCCACGCTGCGCCCACTGCAAGGCCTATCAAGACCGCCTCGGCCGACGCCCCGACGTCGAGCGTTCGATACCAGCGCCTATAGGCGATCAACGCCAGGAGAGCGGCGAGCAGGCGCGCCCCATAGAACAGATCGACGTCGCGTGTGAACGCGGCCGTCACGAGCGCCACGCCTATCAGCATCAAAAGCGGCATCAGGTAGGCCGCGGTGGGGTTTTCACTCAGCTGGTCGCGCGGTGCAGCGTCCCTCGTGAAGAACCGCAGCCGCTGTCCTAGGGCACCGAGCCCGAGCGCGACCGCGCAAAAGAAAACCCAGCCGGCCTTCGAGTGAAAGCCTCCGTAGGCGAGGTCCGCGTCGACGTAGGCGCCGACCACCAGAAGCCCCGCGATGCGCAGCGCGTTGCCGAGCCACACGCACGCGATTCCGGCGGGCAGTAGCAAGAGCGCGTTCGGGAACCTGAGCGAGGAGCGAAACGCGAAGAGATACCCGACGAACAACGCGGCAATGAGGCCCATGCCTTCGAAGCCGCTGCAGCTCGGCGCGATGGTGACGGCGAAATCCGACAGGCCGATCACGAGCTCGGCGGGCTCGCTGAAGACTCGACCGGGCAACACGACGCGGAGCACGTGCTCGACCACGATCAACGTGGCGCGGGACAGCGGCTCCCAGTAGCCGAGCGTGAAATTGCCGGCACCCCACGCTGCAACGCCGACGACGAGAGCTCCGAGGCCCGCAAGCGCCGCGCCGCGCAGCGGCTGCCCGCCCAAGGATCGAAACCCGGCGAACGCCATGAGCGTCCCGGCGACGCCGAGCCCGAGAGCGCCCCAGAGACCGAGCCACAGCAGCGCCGGTCCGGCGGGAGGCGACGCCGAATCGAAAAGCGCGACCGTGGTTGCGTAAAAGGCCGCGAGCGCGGCGATGTGCGCGATCGAAAATGCGAGTCGGAGGGGACCCAGTCGAGGGGCGAAGGACGCCGCCGTCGCGCGCGGCCGGAAGAGCACCAGAGCCGTCGCGACGACGACGGCCAGGGGCGCAATCGCGCCTACCTCCGCGGCCGCCTTCCACGGTCCGCCGCGGAGAGCCACCGTGGCGGCATCGAACCGCAGCGAAATCGCCAAGTATTCGCCCAGCAGAACGACGGCGGCTGCCCCGAATCGGACGCCGGGCCGAGTGAGCCCTTTCCCCCGAGCCAGCGGCGGCGGCGCGCTGCCGCCTTGCTCACGGCCGCCGGGCGCCGCTCCGCTGACGGCCGCTGGTGGAGCCACCCCCCGCGAACCTCTGATTACGACTCAGCCCGGCGGCGCCGGCCCGCCGCGACCACGAGGCCCCCGGCTATCAGGAAAAGGGCGCTCCCAGCGGCGTTGGCGCTCAGCTCCGGTACCGCGCGGGGCGGGGGTCGCCACCACCGACTCGCGTCGCGGTGGTCCGCTCGTGCTTCCGTCGGGAGTAGAAGGAGGGCCGTCGCCACGAACAGCGTGGACAGGGTTAGCCGAAAGAGTGCCTGGCTTTTCATTGGGGTACTCGCCCTTTCTTGTTGCGCCGGGTTGCTCGAGTTTCACGCGAGCTCCGTTGCGAGAGCTTCGCGGTTTGAATCTTCAGTCCGACAAAACCCAAAAAAGGTAGCTTCAATCACCACTTCATTGCAACCATAAACTTTCGCGGTTTAGAGCTTTGGGCACCGAGCTCAGGGTTTTGGCTGGGTTTTTCTGAGTTTTATTTTTCTTGAGGTTGGTTCTTTTCTTCGAGGTTGGTCTTTTCTTCAGGCGGGGTTTCTCTTCGGGCGGCGCGTGCTCAGGGGGCCGTGTTTCAGGGGGCCGTGTTTCAGGCGGCCGTGGCCTTCTCCTCTGGTTTGGGGTGCGTTTTCGGGGTGAAGGGCTGTCCGCTTTGGGGGGGATGCCCCGGGGGGGGGTGCTCCAGCGTTGATTGATGATCGGGCCGGATGGGTTGATTGATGATCGGCCGGATGCGAGGGAGAGGGGCCGCTCGGATGGAGGACTGGGGATTAGGGAGAAAGGTCCGGCACAAATTCGCAGCCGGCGGCAGAGGAGGCATGGGGATGGAGGACTCGCGGACGATGGCCGAGCAGGACGCGCTGACCATCACGGGCCGACGCCCCAAGCCATCACCTCAAACCCATCCCCGGCCCTTTGCCCGCAGCCTCAAGCCATCCGCGCGCCAGCGCGGGCCCGCTTCCCGCTGCCATAAGCCCTCGGCCGACTACCTTTTCGTCCCCAACCCCACCCCTTCTTCCTGGGCCACTCCTTCTTCCTGGGCCGCGCCCTGCGCCCGGCCCCTCCCACCGATCGAGAAGTGGGGGGTCCCTGGCTTCGTTGCCGAGCTGGCTTCCGCGTGATACCGCTTCTTGCCTCATGGCTCGCTACCAGTGGTTTCGGTCCGGGGAGGCGAGGGCGGCCCTCGGTCTGGTTTGTGTTTTCGCGCTGACGCAAGCTTGCGGCAGCGATGACAACGACGGCGCGTCCTCGTCGGGGAGCGGCAGCGGAACGCCCGGCGCGACTGGTGTCGGCGGAGGCGCGACGGCGAGCAGCTCCGGCAGCGGCGGCAGCACGAGCGGCAGCAGCACGAGCGGCACCGGCAGCGGCACCGGCGGCAGCGCGGCCTGCCCGGCGTCTTGCGACGATGCCAAGGCTTGCACGATAGACATGCCTTCGGGCGACGCGGCAAGCTGCATGCTCACTTGCGAGTACGAAGAGATCACCGCTTGCGCGGACGGTGACGGCTGCTGCCCGTCGGGCTGCGACGTCGGCTCGGACGACGACTGCACCGCGACGACCATCACCGCAATCCCCGAGGATCGCCGTAGTCCCTGGAACCCCGGCATTCCGGGCGGTATCCCCAGTCGCTCCGAGATCTGCGAAACGATCGACGCCGCGCAGTACGGTGACGGCAGCACGGATGCCACGAACGCGATTCAGGGCGCCATCGACGACTGTCCCGACGACCAGGTCGTTCACCTTCCCGCGGGCGAGTACCGGTTGAGCGACGCGCTCCAGATCTCGAGCAGCGTCGTGCTGCGCGGCGACGGGCCCGGGCAGACGCGCCTCGTGCTCGAGTCGGGCGACGCGGTCGTGCGCATCGGCTATGGAGCGCCGAACAACGTTTCGGGCGTCGCCGTCACCTCGGGTTACACCAAGGGCTCGACCGAGCTCACGCTGAGCGACGCCTCGGACTTCGGCGTCGGCGACGTGGTGCTCATCGATCAGCTGGAAGATCCGGACCTGGTTGTCACCGGAGACTGCACCTTCTTCAAGCGGACCCAGGGTGGCAACCGCTCGCTCGGGCAGATCTTCGAGATTGTCTCCAAGGACGGCAACACGGTGCAGGTAAGCTCGCCGCTCTACGTGACGTACCAGGAGGGCCTTCAGCCCGAGCTCTCGCAGACCAGCCCGAACGGTACCGTCAAGTACGCGGGCGTGGAGGACCTGTACGCCACGCGCACCAGCGCCGGGGGTGGTTTCATGTTCCACCTCATCGACGCCGCCTATTCCTGGGTCAAGAACGTGCACGGCGAAAAGGTGGACGGCCGCCACGTGTCGCTCGAAACTTGCTACCGCTGCGTCGTTCGCGACAGCTACTTCCACGACGCGTTCGAAATCTTGCCGGGCGGCACGGCTTACGGCATCGCTTTCGAGCGGCACGCCTCGGACAACCTGGTCGAGAACAACATCGTCATGTACCTGAACATTCCGATCGTGTTCAGCGTTAGCAGCGGCGGCAACGTTGCCGCGTACAACTTCGTCGACGACGCGGTACAGCTCGACACCACGGGTTGGAACACGGCGGGCATCCGCGGCCACTGCTCGTACCCGTACATGGAGCTCGTGGAGGGCAACTTCGCCAACCAGGGCGCAATGGACAACGTCCACGGCGGCTCGGGCTACATGACGTTCTACCGCAACTACTTCAGCGGACAGCGAACGTCGTTCGAGTCGAGCGGTAACAACTTCGCGCTCGACTTCCAGGCGAACAACCTTTACATGAACGCAGTGGGCAACGTCCTCTGGACGCCCGGTTCCAACGGCAGTGTGGAAACCTGCAACGGCAACAACGCGCTCTATCATCTGGGCTCGTTCGACGCCGGCAACTGTGAACCCTCGGACGACCGCGTGACCGAGACGCTGCTCCGGCACGGCAACTTCGACTTCATCAGCAACGCCGTCCAGTGGGATCCAAGCATCGACGACCACAACCTGCCGCCGTCCCTGTACTTGACGGCGAAGCCCGAGTTCTTCGGAGACTTGGCATGGCCTCCGGTCGATCCGGAAGCTGGCGAACCGCTCGGGGTGCTTCCGGCCAAGCAGCGTTACCAGACGGAGTTTGCGCCATAGGCGCCGCGCGGGTGCGCTCGACGAAGGCAGTCGGAGCTTTTCGGTTCGGGCCGTCATCAGCGTGTTGGTTCTCCGCGCTGCTTTTCGCGAGCGGGTGCGACGGCTCGGGCTGCGCGGGCAACCCCGGGCCCGCTCCGGAGGTCGCGCCGGCGGCGAGCACCGGGGCGGCCGGCGCCGCGCTCCCGGTCGAGCGCTACATCGTGATCGATCAGTTCGGCTACCGTCCGAAGGACGTCAAGGTCGCGGTGCTGGTCGACCCCGTGTTCGGAGCCAACCAGGCCGACGCCTACTCACCCGGTGACCGGCTCGAAGTGCGGCGGGTGGACGACGGACGCGTCGTGTTCGCCGGCAAGCCGCGCGTGTGGCGTCACGGAACGGTCGACGATAGCGCCGGCGATCGCGGGGCCTGGTTCGACTTTTCGCCGGTCGAAGAACCCGGCGCCTATTTCGTGGTCGATCCGGCTCGCGGCTCGCGTTCCGTCCGTTTCGAGGTCGACGAAGACGTGTATCGAAACGTTCTCAGGGCGGCGCTGCGCACGTTCTACTTCAACCGGGCCAACTCCGCGAAGCAGAGGCCGTATGCA
>DASWGX010000603.1:0-3221 GCA_036393455.1 Polyangiaceae bacterium | reverse complement strand
TGGACGATCTCGCAAGGGAGGCGAGGCTCTCGAAGTTCCACCTGGCCCGCTGTTTTCGGGAGTTTACCGGGCTCGCCCCGCACCAGTATCAGAAACTTCAGCGCGCTCAGGCCGCGCGTCGCTTTCTCGAACGGGGCGCGTCCGTGCAGGCGGCGGCCGAGCAAGCCGGCTTCGCGGATGGGCCCCACCTGACGCGGACGTTTCGCGAATGGCTCGGCGTCTCTCCGGGTGCTTGGGCCCGAGCGAACCATCGAATCCGCAGCTACGCTGTACTGCCTCGGGGCGCCTTGCCCAGGGCCGAGCGGTGACGAGCGCGAAGACTGGATCCTCCAAGGTCGAATCGTTTCGCGGCGCTGCCACCGCGGGTACTACGGGACCGATCAGCGCCACCGACCCGACGCCGGCGCGGGCAGGTTTGGCGCTGCGGTGGGTCCACCCCGAGCGCGCGCAGCCGAGTGTCCACCTTTCGCGGAGCGCGTATGCCGTCGGTCGCGATGCGGACAACGACATCGTGATCTCCGGCAGCGCGGCGTCGCGCCGGCACGCGCGGATCGAGAAACGCGGCGGCGCCCTGGCGGTGCTCGATCTCGGCAGCAAAAACGGCGTCTTCGTGGACGGCGCGCGCGTGAACGTCGCGCCGCTGGTGCCAGGCGCGCTGCTGCGCGTGGGAGATTGGGTTGCGATCGTGCACGAGAGCGCGGGACAGGCTGGAGACTCGGTGCGCGAGCTGTTCGGCGGCATGGTCGGCTCGGCCGCGCTCGGGCGCGCGCTCGACGTGGCGCGCCTCGCGGCACCGAGCGGGCTTCCGATCCTGATCGGCGGCGAGACCGGCACGGGCAAGGAGCTCGTCGCCCGCGCCGTCCATGCGGCGAGCGGTCGCCGGGGCGAGTTCGTCGCCGTCAACTGCGCCGCCCTGACGGAATCTCTGCTCGACGCCGAGCTGTTCGGCCACGAGCGCGGCGCTTTCACCGGCGCGGATCGCGCTCGCGACGGCTGGGTACGCCAGGCCGACGGCGGCACCCTCTTCCTCGACGAGATCGGCGAGCTTTCACCGAGCGGCCAGGCGAAGCTCCTGCGCGCCCTCGAGCAGCGCGAGGTCACCCCGGTGGGAAGCTCGCGCGGCGTCCCCGTCGACCTGCGCGTGGTCGCCGCGACGCACCGCGATCTGGCGCGCCTGGTTTCCGAAAACGGCTTTCGCGCGGATCTCTACGCACGTCTCGAGGGGGCAACGGTTCAGCTGCCGCCGCTCTCGGGGCGTCGCCAGGACATCATGGAGTTGTTCTTGCGTTTCGCAGAGTCCGCGCTCGGTCGACCCAGCCCTCGGTTGAGCTCGCGCTTCGTCGAACGGCTCTTGTGGTACGACTGGCCGCGCAACGTGCGGGAGCTGCGCCACGTCGCGGAAAAGATGGCGGTTCTTTGCGCGGGAGAGCCGGAGTGGCGCCGCCGGCATCTCTCGGAGCTGTTGCCGGTCTCGGCCGCTCGCCCCGCGGTCGTGCCGAGCCCGCTGGAGGCACCCGGAACGCACGAACGCGACGTAAAAGCCGCTCTGGCCGCCTGCGGCGGCAACGTATCGAGCGCTGCGCGCCGGCTCGGCGTGTCGAAGCAAAGCGTTTACCGCTGGATCACAGCGCACGGCATAGAGCTCGAGGAGCTCCGCGCACGGACGCGGCGCAGAAACTGAGGCAGCAGTGCTGAGACCGGGCGACATCGTCGGCGAAGATTTCGAGGTTCAGGGGCCGCTCAGCCGTGGGGGCATGGGCGCTCTCTTCGTCGCGCGCCAGCGCAGCACGGACGCGGCGCGGGTCGTCAAGGTCATGCTGCCGAACCTGGTTCAGAGCGCCGAGCTTCGCGAACGCTTCGAACGCGAGGCGCGCGCCAGCGGCCGAATCGGTAGCGAGCACGTGGTCAAAACCATCGCCTACGGTGTCGATGCGCGGCTCGGCATGCCGTGGCTGGCCATGGAGTATCTCGAGGGTGCCACGCTCGAGGCACGCCTCGCGGAGTTCGGGGTACCGGCCAAGGGCGTGGCCTTCGAGCTCTTGCGGCAGCTGTTTCATGGCGTCGCAGCCGCGCACGCGGCGGGCATCGTCCACCGCGATCTCAAGCCGGGCAACGTTTTCGTCGCCGACGCGCGGCGCGCCGACGTGCCGTTCACGGTCAAGGTGCTCGACTTCGGCATAGCGAAGCTCATGACGGGGGCCGGCCAAGGGACGCGAGCGATGGGTACGCGCGCCTGGATGGCGCCGGAACAGGAACAAAACGACGCCGCGATCGATGCGTCCGCAGACGTCTGGGCGCTTGGTCTCGTGGTGTTCTGGCTCCTCTCGGGGCGCTCGTTTTGGCGCAACGCGGCGGGACCGGAATCGCGTCTTTCTTACGAGGTGCACTTCGAGCCGATTGCGCAGGCATCGTCACGCGCCGTCGAGCTCGGCTCGGGCCTCGCTTGGGACGCGTTCGACGCATGGTTCTCGCACTGTGTCACGCGCGATCCGTCGCTCAGGTTTCGCGACGCGTGGGCGGCCTGGCAAGCTCTCGCGAACGTGTTCACGAGCATCCCGTACTGGGGTCCGGGCGGTCCGCGTCCGCAAGCCGCGGCGCCGCGGTCGAGCTCGGGCCCCGCAACCGAACCCGAGCGAGTCAGCGCGTGGCCGGAGGTCCTCGGCAATGGCCCGGCTCCGAACGAACAAGCATTCCTCACCGCGACGGGCAAAACCACGACAGCGCCGATGTCGGCCGAGCCCCGCCGCAGCGAGGGCGCCGCCGCAGGTACCGGCTTGTTCAGAACCGCAATCACGCTCGCGGCGGGAGGCTTGCTCGTCGCCGGCGGAACCTTTCTGGCGCGGAGCCTCGACTCGGACGCGAGCTCTACCGAGCCCCTCGTGGCATCCGCGGCATTGGACGGCAAGCCAGCACCGCTTGCTGAACCGTCACGAGCCGTCGCGCCGCCCCCGACTCCACCGGATGGCATGGTGTACGTTCCGCCGGGAACATTTTCGATGGGCAACGGCGCGGCGCCGCCCCGCGGTCCAGCGCGGCAGGTGCGCATTTCCCGAGGCTTCTTCATCGATCGCTATGAAGCCAGCGTGGGCGAGTACCGCGCGTGCATCAAAGCCAAGCGCTGCACGCGGAGCGGCATCCACGGGCCGCGCCCCACGCCGGAAGAGATCGAAAAGTACACTGAGTTTTGCACCGGCATCGAGCCGGGACACGACGGCATGCCC
>DASWGX010000602.1:0-4869 GCA_036393455.1 Polyangiaceae bacterium | reverse complement strand
CGTCACCACCGCGCGCGAGCTGGATGCGCTCGACATGCATCTGTTCGCCAGGGCCGCGCGCGTGCAGGCGGCGCGCCTGTCCACGGACGAGACGGTCCGCGCGCTCGGCGCGGAAAGCGAGCAGTACTTGCGCGAGCGCGGAGCCTCCGACCCGGTCCGTCTGGCTTCCACGGTGCTGCCTCTCCCTACCTGGCGCGCGAGCTGAACCCGGCGCCTCCGCTCGCGCCCGGCGTCGTCGTCCTGGGACGAACCTTTCAGCTCGGTCTTTCGCCTACTCCGCGTCGAGCAACAGCGTGGCGATGCTGAACGGCGGAAGCTCGAACGTGAAGTCGTTGCCGAGGCCGTCGAGCTCCGTCGGTCCGGTGACGGCGCCGTCGTCTTCACCGCCGAACTCGGCCGGTTCGTACAGGTACAGCGTACCGGAGCCGGTGAGGGCAGCGCCTTGGATTGCGACCTCGACCGACGCGTCGATTCTCTGATCGATGTTGATGAGCATCACGCCGATCGAGCCGTCGGCACGCCGAGAAGCGTGCGGTACGATGACTCCCGGGTCCGAGGAGTTCGCCTGCACGAAGGTATCGCCGGGTGCGGCCATGCGGTGCACGAGCTGAATTCCCTTGTAGGCGGGGCCGGGAACGTCGGGAGGGCGTTCGGAGAGGAAGCCGCCCGCGTGCAGCTCGAGCCAGGCAATGTTCGCGAAACCGTGCTCCATGAAAGTCGCGTACGAGTCCGCCGCGAAAAGGCCGCGCACCTGGGAGCGCGTGTCCACGCTGACCCGCGGCCCGAGCTCCGTCAGAGTGATCTCGATGTTGGCGGCGTTGTTGGCGGCGTTGTCGCCGGCGTAGAGGTCGAACGACGCCCGGAGCTCCGCGGCCATCTCGTGGATCGTTTGCTGCGGGGCGCGGAGCAGCGTGGGAATGCTCGTCCCCGTGTACCAGTGCACGGCGGCGAAGTCGATCTGGTCCCCGCACTCCACGAGCACGTCCTCGTTCCAGTTCGGCCCCCAATTGTAGTCGTCGGGTGGCGTGTTGAGCACGGCTCCGACCTTGATGGTCGGATCAACGGCCTTCATCGCGTCGATGAATTCGAGTACGCCGCGCCCGTACGTGGTCGGCGACAGCGCCTCGTGACCCACGCGGTTCGTTCCGTCGTAGGGTAAGTGCAAGTCCTGTTCGTAGCCGTTGTCGCCGTCGTAATAGCCGTTGCCGAAAACCTCGTTGCCGATTTCCCAGTAAGTGATGCCGAGAGGCTCCGGATGCGAGACGCGCAGAAAATCGAGCTCGGGAGTCTCGCCGTCGTCCTCGGGGCTGCCCGGCGCGCTCGCACGCAGCGTCGCCCAGAAGCCCACCGTGCGCCAATCCTCGCCGGTCGAGTCGAGCCCGATGACGGTTTCGTCGCTCGGGTTGCCGTTGGCGTAGGCGACCCAGGCCGCGGCCTCCTTGGGCTCTCCCGGCCCCGTGCCGCGAGCGTTGGTTCCGTAGTTGACCGTGATCATCGCCGTGCCGCCGAACGCGTCGAGCAGCGAAACGTAGTGCCCGAAGTCGGTATTCGGCGCCAGATAGCCGGTTTGGCTCCCGTCGCGGCCATTGGAGCGCCACGGGGTCATGTGGTGCGTCGACCAGTGGTAGTTGTCGGAGTATCCGCCGCCCGGGTAACGCAACATCGTGATGCCGGCTTCGTTGAGCTGGCGCGGCAAGCCCGGATAGTCGAGCGCGTTGTCGTAGACGGACGTGTGCATTCCGAACGCGTGCGGCAAGACCGTGGCGAGCGGGCTTTCGGCGTCGACCTCGACCGACAGGGCGAGCTCGCGGATCGGATCGCTCAGGTGCGTGTTGTCGGTCGAACCGCCCTCGATGCAAGCGCAAAGCAAGGGAAGGGCGAGCAGCGGCCAGGGACGCGCGGGGAACCAAGAAAGGGGACCAAGCTTCATTCGATTAGCCCAAGAGACGGACGAGGGTCTCCGCCGGGAGCAGGTTTGTGCGGCCGACTGATGCGAGCTCGGTGGCAAGGGTCCGTACCCAAGGTACCGCCTAGCATGAATCCCGGCCCTCCCAGGGCGGCAGCCGGCCCCGCCGCTTTCCGGTCCGGAGTCGCCCTTGCGGGTTTGCGTCGCGTCGACGGCTCCGGCCCCCGGGCGGATGCGAGCAAGCGCCCCGGGCGCGTCGAGCGTTACCGGCAGCGGGCGTCGCCGCCGGTACGCGCTTTCGCCGCACCGTGAGGAGTGTTAGAGAAGCACCAGCGGGTGGCACCGCGCGGAGCGGAGGAGGATTCGAGATGGTCAGCAGGAGAAGTCGGCGTTCCGCGCGAGCGTCAGAGCCGAGCGCGGCGAAGGGCGCGCGCCCGAAACCTACCGTGTCCCAGCGCACGGCGTCCCAGCGCACGGCGTCCCAGCGCGCTGCATCCAAGCGCGCTGCATCCAAGCGCGTGGGGCCCGCGGCCATGAGCGCAGCGCCGAAGGTCACGAGCGCGGAGCGCCCGCGCGTTCCGGAGCCGCCCGCCGCCGGAGACCCTTCCTTTCGCCTCAACGACGCCGAGGTCGAGCGCGCGCTGTCGACGGGAGAGTACGCGTGGGAGCTCGAGCGACGCTTCGGTGAAACAGAGCTCGCCGAGCTTCGCGCGCTCGCGCGCGAGGCCGCGGCACAGCGCCGGCGTGGTGGCCCGCGCGTCTTGATTCTTCCGGGCATCATGGGCTCGAAGCTCGGCATACCGGGCCGATGGTTCGACGACGTCTACTGGCTCGATCCGTTGGACTTCGCCTTCTCGGCGAAAAAGCTGAGGCTGGACGCCACGCCGAGTCAGATCCAGCCGCTCGGTGTCTTCTTGTCGGTGTACCTGAGGCTCAAGCTGTCGTTGCTCAAAGACGGCTTCGACGCCGACTTCTATCCCTTCGATTGGCGGCGTGGCATCCGCGGGCTCGGAGACGAGCTTCGAGCCCGTCTCGAGCGCGAAACGGCGGGTAACCGCGAAGTCTCGGTCGTCGCGCACAGCATGGGAGGCCTCGTCGCGCGCTCGGCGCTGCGGGCGGGAGCGCGCGTGCGGCGTCTCGTCATGCTGGGCACGCCGAGCTACGGCTCCTTCGCCCCGGTGCTGGCGTTGCGCGGCGTTTACCCACTCGTGAAGAAGCTCGCGGTGCTCGACCTCAACCACGACGCCCGGCAGCTCGCGACCGAGGTCTTCTCGACGTTTCCCGGTCTCTGCGAAATGCTGCCGTCCCCGGAACGCTTCACGGGCCTCGACTTCTTCGATCGCGGCGCCTGGCCCGACACGGGGCCCGTTCCGACCGCCAAGCTGCTGCGCGAAGCCGCGCGCCTTCAAACGGCGCTCGCCCCCGCGGACGACCGCTGCTTTCTCATCGCCGGTATCAATCAATCGACGGTCGTCGGCGCGCGGGTCGAGGCAGGCGAGCTCGTTTATGCGACGAGCTCGGCCGGCGACGGCACGGTTCCCTGGGAGCTCGCGCGGCTCGACGGGGTCAAGACATGGTTCGTGCAGGCCGATCACGGCGTCTTGCCGGCGGTCGGTAGCGTGATTCGAGCGGTGTCCGAGCTGCTCGACAGCGGCTCCACGCGCGCGTTGCCCGACGTGATGCCGCCCGAGCGACGGGCGGCGTCCGGTCTCGAGCCCGAGGTCGAGCTCGCCCAGAAGCAGCCGTTCGGCGGCCGTTCGCGGGAACAGCTCACGCCGGCCGAGTTGCGCGCGCTGCTCGACGGGTTCGCCGCGCCGGCGCCGAGGCAGGCGGTGGACCTTGGCGTGCCTGCCACGGCCGACGCCGCGCCTCTCTCCCAGGCAACGCCGTTCAACCGGCTCACGGTGGGCCGCGTCTCGCAACAGCGGCTCGAGATCCACCTCGCCCACGCGAGCCTCACCGACGTCGAAGCACGCGCCTACGTGCTCGGGCTTTTCCGCGAAGTCAAACCGTCCGGCGCGGCCAGCGTGCTCGACGACTACCTGGGGGGCGCCGTGACCGAGTTCATGCGCCGCCGCATGTTCTCGGGCGGGGTCGGTGAAGTCTTCGTGATGCCGGCAAATCGCCGGCAGCTTCGCGCCGATCTGGTGATCTTCGCGGGCCTCGGTTACTTCGACCAGTTCAACGACGAAGTGCAACGCGTCGCGGCGCAGAACGTGGTGCGTGCGCTGGTGCGGACGCGCGTCGAGGAGTTTGCCACCGTCCTGGTCGGCGCCAGCACCGGCGCGGACGTCGCGCATCTTTTGACGAACCTGCTCTCCGGTTTCGTCGAGGGAAAGCTGCAGGCGGACTCCGAACGCCGCCTCTCGCGAATCGTCTTGTGCGAGACCGATCCGGCCCGCTACGAGGAACTGCGGCGCGAGGTCTATCGCCTTGCGAGCACGTCGCTGTTCGAAAACATCGAAGTGACACTGACCGAGCTCGAGGTCGCGCCCGCGGCGCGCTTGGTCGTCGAGCCGCCGCGCACCGCGCGGGAGCCGGAGCGCGCCGTCGCCGACCCCGTCTACCTTCTGGTGCGCGAAGCGCCCTCGAAGAACGGTGTCGAGTACCAGAGCTCCGTCCTCGGCGCCGGGGAGAAGGCCGCTGTCTTCACCTCGATCCAAAGCCCGAAGCCCGGCGAGGTCGACAAAGCGCTCGACGAGCTCGCGCGCAAGGTTTCCGAGCAGCGCCTCGATCTGCCCGAGATCGACGCATTCGGGCGCTGGCTCGCCGAACGCACCCTGGGTGAGGCGGTGCCGCGCATCCTTTCGCGCATGCAGGGTCGGCACCTCGTCGTCGTGCACGACAGCGAAGCCTCGCGCCTTCCGTGGGAAGCGCTCTGTATCGGCACATGGCGTCCTGCGCTGGGTCACGGCGTGAGTCGCCGCTACATGGCAACCAACCTATCGGTGGCCAAGTACCTG
>DASWGX010000601.1:0-14250 GCA_036393455.1 Polyangiaceae bacterium | reverse complement strand
CGTCGCTCAAGTGGTACTTCGCGCGACGGCTCACGCGCCTGGAGCCACCCTATCTCGTGGCGCTCGGGTCTTTCTTCGTCTTGAAACAGCTCGTCGCTGGCGCTTCCGGTCACGAGCTCTTGCCTCACCTTCTGGCAAGCTCGCTCTACTCGCACAATTTGGCTTACGGGTACGAAAGCACGATCAGTATCGTGACCTGGTCGCTGGAAGTCGAAGTCCAGTTTTACATCCTGGCGCCGCTGCTCGGGCGCTTATTTGCGATTCGTTCGGTGGTGTCGCGGCGCGCTGCGTTGACCGTCGCCGCGTCGTGCGCGTCCGTGTGCGCGGCCTTCGTGAACCCCGAAGAGGCGCCGCGCTACTTCTTGAGCCTCAGCGGCTTCATCCAGTTCTTCCTCTTCGGCTTCCTGCTCGCCGACGTCTACCTGGTGGACTGGGCCGGCCGCTCGCCGCGAACGTCCGCCCTCTGGGACGCCGTCGGACTCGCGGCCTTCGCCGCACTCTGCCCCTTGGTTTTCTATGCCTACGCAGACGCGCCGGGCCGCGTCGTCGCACCGCTCCTCACTTTCGTCTTCGGCGTCGCGGCGTTCAAGGGTCGCGCGCTCGCCTGGCTCTTCACGCGGCCAGCCATCTTCACCATCGGGGGCATGTGCTACTCGATCTATCTGTGGCATTCGCTGCCGCTGCACGCCGTGGAGCACGGGATGAACGGCCTCGGGCTCTCCGGGTGGCCCAGAATCGCGCTCGAAACGGCGCTGGGCATGCTGGGAGTGCTGGCTCTGAGCACGCTGGTGTTCGTTCTGATCGAGCGCCCCTGCATGGACAAACGTTGGCCCCAAAAGCTCATCCTGGCGTTGCGCGGCCGGCCGCCTTAGAACCTAGAGAGGCGGGTCGGGACGCCGTAGCTCGCCTTCGAGCTTTCGAATACGACCGAGCAAATTCTGCTTCAGCGCTGCGTCTTTGGTGCCCAACCAGCGCCGTTTGAGCGCCTCGAGCTCGCGTCCACGCGGCGTACGCGGCGCATTCGAGTACGACACGGGCCCCAGCTTTCGCGCCTCGGGCGGTGCTCGATACGTCTTGGACCAGGACGGCCGCGGCGGCAGGCGCCCGGTCTCGATGCGTTCGGTCCACTCCTCGTCCGTCATCCGCTGCGCCGCGGGATGCCGAAACTCGTAGTACGAGTAGACGGGGCCGACGTAGGCGGCGCGATCCGACTCGTTGTCGACCGCGACGACCAAGAAATTCACGTCGCCCACGCCGGCCTCGAGCACTTGGTCATGGTCGACGTCGCTATGCACGTCGACGACGACCGGTTTGAAATCGGCGGGCGCGCGCGAGTAAAAAAGCTGGGGGTACCAGCCGTCGTAGGCCGGGCCGCCGCTGCCTCGCATCCGGACGTCGATGGTGCGTTGCAGGAATTCTTGCTCGGCGAGGGAGAAGGGCGCGGCGCGGAGCTCTTTCTCCGCCAGTCGCCCCAAGAGCTTCATGACGTCGGCGAAACGCCGAAAAAACGCGACACGCCACTCGCGCCGGCGCCGGTACGCTTCGGAAATCTTCGGATCGCCGGCGGGGAGCTCGATACGCCCGATGCCGTCGGCGGCCTCGCGCGCCAGATGTTCGAGCCGGGCAAAGAACTCGGGGTAGGGCTCCACGTAGCCGGCCGGGTAGCTGCACAGCGTGCCCACCGTGTACGATTGCTTGCCGTAGAGCACCGTATCGTGGCGAAGCTCCGTCCACGAGGCGAGTTGCGTGGTCAGCTGCTTGTCGCGCCAGGGAGCGCGCCGCATGACGGTCGGGAAGTGCCGTTCGTCCGACGGGTCGTCGAGCGTGCGCAAGGAGTCGAGCCACAGGTTGTAGACGTTGGCGCGCCAGGCATCCGGCTCGATGCGCTCGAGCGTGCGACGCGCCGCCAAAAGATTCGCGCCGTACTTGTAGCGCTCGACGTCCGGCTCCAGGTGCGCGACTGCGCGGTCGTTGCCGAGCGCCGCCATGACGTCGAGGCCGCTCGGCATGGTGCGCCTCATCTTGCGCCCTCGATAGCTGATCGCATCGAAAACGACGTTCTGCAGTACGAAACTGTCGAGCAAGAGCCGTTGACCGAACAGCTGAAAAATACTGGGCGGAACCACCACGGCGGGGGCGAACGGGTCGGAAATGAGCACTTGCGAGCGGATCGCCTGACCCGGATCGAGCGCCGAGATGTGCTTCCTGAGCTCCTCCAGCGCTCCGGGCCCCGCCAGCTCGCCGGCCCGTTCGACGCCGGCGCGTTCGAGCCCCTGCAGCATGTGCTCGATACCGAGATTGTCTGCGTTCCCGACCAAGAAGTCGATGAGGGCCCTCATCCCGCCGAGCTCCGCGAGCACGCCGCTGTCCTTCAAGAGCAGGGTGAGGAGCGCCGCGCTGCCGAGCTCTCGATCGACGTCGGCGTTCAGCCCGTTCCGCGGACCCGGAGCCGCGATGACGAAGCCGAGATCGGCGCGACCGAGCCACACTACGGCGCGAAAGTACTTCTTTAGCGGCTCCGACTCCGTGTAGTGACCGCGCGGGCGAAACTGCGAGTAATCGACGGGCCGAACGCCGCCGTAGAGGCGGGTAGCTTCGGGTGGCACCTCCAGCTTCAACGACGCAACGCGATTGAGCAGCGCCTTGACCTCGGCGTCGTTGCCGAGCTTGCTCGGAACGGCGAGCGGCGCTCTCGAACGAGCAGCGCCGGCGCCCGCCAAAAGGTTTCGTGCAACGGCGAGGTAGACGTCGGCATCCGCCGCGTTCTCCGGTAAAATTCCCCCCTCGGGCTTGCTGACGCGTTCTGCAAGCTCAACGTGTGCCGCCGAGAGGACGTGCTCCAGAATCGGCGAAAAAGTGTGGCTTTCGAGCTCGGCCAGCATCGCGTCGATGCTGCGGTGAAGCGCGTGAAGCACGGAATCCGTCGTGATCAAGACGGGCAGGTCGCGTGCATAGATGGCGTAGTACGCGCTCCCCATGCTGTAACGCTGCTGGTGATCCAAGGCCACCACGCCGTGCTCGGCGTAGACGGCGCGCTCCTCCGCGGTCAGCCTTAGTTGCTGCTCGATACTGTCGAAGTAACGAAACCCGGTCGGGTCGAAGCCGAGCGGAGCATCGGGACTTGGGTTCGAACCGAGCTTCTTCGTGAGCTCGGCGTACGTCAGATCGGCGTACCGCTTTTTCTGCGCCTCGAATTCCGGACCCAGGCGGATCCCGAGACCCGGGCTCGTCGCGGCGATCGCGGCGGGCGATGCGCCTACCGCGAACGGAGAGGGAAGAGCGGCGCGCTTCCCGTCCGATGCCGGCGCGGCCCGCTGTGCGGTCGCGGTCGCGGGCCGCACGCGCGCATCGCGCGGCTCCTGCCCGCGATTGTTGCACGCGAAGCAAAATGCGGCGCTCGCCGCCAAACCGCACACCGACCAGACTCTGAACACTCGCTCTCCTTGACTCACGCCAATGGGATCACCGGGTCCCGGGTTGCACCCTGCCACCCGCACTGGTTACGCCACGCGCCGCTCGGACATTCCTTCGAAACTCGAACGACTCCGCCCTTGGCACACAAGCGCACGAAAATCGCCGGCGCTACGGATCCCAGAGCGCGCCGACTCGCAGGCCGGCGCGCACGAACGCCGCCGGCTCACGGCCGCCGCTCGCGAAGTAATACTCGGCCGTGGTGCCCACTCCCGCCCAAGGAAGGATGCCGCGCGTTCTCAGGGCGGACACCCCGACGGTAAAGCCCCCGCGCAGGCCGTAGCTGAAATCGCCGTCGTCTGCCTGAAACACGGCGACCGGCGCCACTTCGACGTCATAGTGCCAGGCCAACCGGTGAAGACGCACGAGCAGAGGCAGCGCCGGGAAGTAATTGACTACGAACTCGGTGGGCTCGGTGTTCGGTCTGAGCATCGCACCGCCGCCGAACTCGATGCCGCCGAGCAACGTCACACGGCCTCCGAACCCGTACCCGGCGAGCAAGCGGGCCGCCCCGCCTGCTCCCAGTGTCACGGTTTTCTCGGTGTAACGCAGCTGCGCCACGCCGCCGGTCTCGAGCGCGAGCACGGCATGATCACGAATCAGCTGGCGGCCGCGAAACGCCGCTGAAGGTTCGACCCAGAATGGACAATCCGACGCCGCGCGGCGCGAAGCGATGCGCATCGCTCCGAGCAGGCGCGCCGACGTGAGCGCGCGTTCTACCCGATCGGTGACACGATTTCCGGCGGCAGTGTAGAGCTTCCTGGCGTCCCCGTTGAGGTGAGCCTCCGCCGCGAGCCAGGCTTCGGCGAGCCGTCGCGCCTCGGGCGTTGCGCGACACACCGATTCCATCACGTCGGCGTGCACGGACTCGAACGCGGCGGCATCGACGAACCAGCCGACGGACGTTTCCGAATCGACGATCCGGCGCAGGTCCATGACGAGCGCGGCGGCGCTGGCACGGCTTTCGCTCCCGGGCTCGGCGCGAGCCCTAGCCGCAGAGAGAACCGAAAGGATGGCGCCCACGGCGACGGCCGCGCACAGCCGCGCGCTACTCGTAGCTGACACTCAGGATCTCCACCTCGATGTCGCCCGCGGGCCGCTTCACCACGACGACATCGCCCGCCTTGCGCTTGAGCAGCGCGCGACCGAGCGGACTCTGAAAGCTGACGCGGCCCGATTCCGGATCCGCTTCGTCGGGACCCACCAGCGTGTAGCGGCCGCGCCGTCCGTTTTCGTCCTCTACCGATACCGTAGCGCCGAAGCGGACCACCTCGCCGCCGAGCTCCTCCTTGTTCACGACGACGGCGGCGTCGAGCCGCTTGGTCAGGAAGCGCACGCGACGGTCGATTTCGCGCAGGCGCTTCTTGCCGTAGATGTACTCGGCGTTCTCGGAACGGTCGCCCTGCGCGGCCGCGTCGGCAACCTCCTGTACGACGCGCGGTCGCTCCACGCGGAGCAGGCGGCTGAGCTCACCCGTGAGCTTCTTGTGTCCGGCGGGCGTCAGATAATTCGGAGCCATGAATAGCGGGACTCGGAGCGGGACTTGGCAGAGGTATCGGGATTCACGTACCGTCCGAGCGTGGCGCTGTCCAACCGAAAGAAGCTGGTCGTCATTCTGTTCGCCGCTTTGCTCGCGCTCGCCGCGGCCGCATTCTTTTTTCTGTGGTTTTGGGTGAGACCCGAGATCAAGGCCCACGTCGTCAGAAGCGCGCGCGAGCGCGGCATCGAGCTCAGCTTTCGTGAGCTCGAGCTCGGACCCGGCGCGGCGCGCTTCGGCGGCGTCGAGTTTCGGCTCATCGGAGTGAGCGGCTTTTCCGGCTCCGCGTCCGCGCTCGACGTCGCGCTCGACGGCATCGACCCCGAGAGGTTCACGCTGGAGGAAGCTCGGTTGGCGTTCGCCGGCTCGCTGGCCCGTCTCGGGTACGAGCTCGGAGCCTTCGCACACCGCTATCCGGATGCCTTCTCGTTGCCTCTCGAGGCGCGCGACGTCGGCGTGGACTTCAAGCCCGACCCGAACGCCCCCGCAGCGCTCGTCGTTCGCGACGGCGTGCTCGAGCACGACGGCAAGATCACCACCTTCTCGGCACCAGACGCGGTGCTGCTGGGGCGGCGGCTCGGGCGCGTTGGCGCGAGCTGGTCGCGCGACGAGCGTTCCATCACGTTCGGTTTCGGCGAATCCGATCCCGAGAAGGCGCCCCTCGCCATGTCGGTCGACTATGAAAAGGCAACGGCTTCGATGAGGCTTTCGCCGATGCCGACTGAACGGTTGGGCGCCCTGCTGGGCGTTCGCTTACCCCTTTCCGGCGTCCAGGTAAGCGCCGAAAGCGCGCTCGACTATGGCATTGGTGCGCCGGCGGGAGGCGCCAAGGGCGACTTCACCGTCACCCTGGACGGCTATGTTCCCCCGCACCCTCGCGAGCTCGATGGCTTCGTCTTCGGCAAGCAGACCCGCTTCTCTACGAGTTTCGAATACTTTCCCACCGAGCGGCGCGTCGCGCTCGACGACAGCAGCGTCAAAGCCGGAAGGTTCGAGCTCAAGGGCGGCGGAAGCGCCGTGATCGAACTGACCACCGTAAACGTGCGGCTCGATCTGCTCGGCCATCTTTCGTGCGTGGCGCTCGCAGGCGCGGCGGCGGAGTCCTACCTCGGACACGCGCTCGGGAGACTGGCCGGAAAACTCGCCGAGCAGACTCTTCGCGGCACGGTGGCGGTCGTCGTCAAGATCGAGGCGTCGACGAGCGATCTCGACAACGCGCGCGTGCTCCGCACGATCGGCGTGGGATGCGGCCTGAAGCCCATCGAGCTTCCAACGCTCGGTGACTGGTTCGGCTCCATGCCCGACCTCGGTCCGAATACACTCAAGCTGCCGACGCTGCCCTCGGGTTTTCCTCCCATGCCTTCCGGCATGCCGCCGATGCCGTCGGGAATGCCGACGCTGCCGCCGCGCTTCGAAGTGCCGCGCCTCGACTTTCCGCCGGCGCTGCCGGGCGTTGGAAAAGAGCTCCATCCAGCGGGGCCGGCGCCGAGCGCGGAAGACAGTGGCTAAGATCGGGGTTCTCGGCGCGGGCATGATGGGCAGTGCGCTCTCGGTCCCATTGGCGGACGCGCAACACGACATCGTCACCGTCGGCACCCCGCTCGACGCGAAGATCGTGACTGCGCTCCGAGAAGGAAAGCCGCACCCCGGGCTCGGTGTGCCGCTGCCGAACGTCCAGGCGCGACCCTGGGAAGAAGCCGCGCCGGCGCTCGCGGACAGGGATGGAATCGTGATCGGCGTGAGCTCGGCCGGCATCGATTTCGCTGCGCGCGCCGTGAAAGAGCTCGGGCTTTCGAAGAAGCCGCTCGTGCTCGTAACCAAGGGCCTTCGCTTTCGAGACGGCGAGTTCCGTTTGATGCCGGACATCGTCTCCGGCGCGAGCGGCGCTGACTCCCACGGCGCTCCGGCTAGCATTTGCGGACCCTGCATCGCAGGAGAGCTCGCGCGCCGCGTCCCGACCACGGTGGTGATTTCGGGGCGGGACCCGGCAACCGTCGACCGCTGGGCGTCGTGGCTCGGCACCTCGTATTACCGCCTCGTGGCCAGCGCCGACCTGATCGGCTCGCAGGTCTGCGCCGCGCTCAAGAACGCGTACGCGATGGGGCTCGCTTTCGCGGACGGTCTGCACCAGCGAAGCTCCGGCCGTCCCGGAAGCCTGGCCTTGCACAACTACGAGGCCGCCGTCTTCGCGCAGGCGCTCGAGGAAATGCGGGAGCTCACCGTTCTCGCCGGGGGAAACGCCGAAACCGCGGCCGGCCTCGCCGGTGCCGGCGACCTCTTGGTCACGACCAGCGGTGGCAGGACGTCGCGCCTCGGCCGCGCGCTCGGCCTCGGTCTCGGGCGCACCGAAGCCGTGCGGCGTATGCAGGGCGCTACGCTGGAAGCGCTCGAGGTCTTGGAAGTGATGCGCGCCGCTTCGGCCGAGCTCCGCGCGCGCGGACGCCTCGCGCCCGAGGCGTTGCCGCTCTTGCGGCACTTGATGGAGGTTCTCCTGGACGACCGCGACGTCGCGGTCCCGTTCGAACACTTCTTTCGCCGAGCGTGATCCGAGCGTCCGCGCGAGGCTCGCCCGGACGCTCATTTTTGCGAGTCGTGGACCACGAAGCGCAAGGAATAGCTGATGACGGTCGGCCCGAGCGCGGGCCGCTCGAACTCGACCTTCGCAAAAGCCGCAAGCATGCAGCGACGAAACGCTTCGCCTCGCATGCCTGTCCGCGGCTGTCTGACCTCGGCATTCCCACCGTCCCGAGGTATGAACAGGTCGACGCCAAACGTGCCCCCTCTCATCGGGTCCTCGACGAGCCGATAGCAGCGCAGAAACTCGTCGTCCTCGGCGGCAATTGCCTGCTTGAAGGGCGTTCGCGCGGCCTCGTCGTTGGAGCCACCGCCGATGTGCAAGCCGACCGCCTCGACTCGCACCTCGGGCAGCGACGGCCCCCGCGGCTCATCGCTCGCCTCGGCAGCCGAGCTCGCGCTCCGCGGCGGCGAGACGGCTCGAGCCGCAGCACCGGGCGCGGCGGCGCGCTCGGCCTCGGCCGGCGACGCCGCGTCGGACGCAGGCTGCCGAGCCGCGCATGCTCCGGCCACGACGAGCGCCGCAATCGGCAACAGGTTGCGCATGCCGTGCACTTTGTCTCGAAGCGCGCACCGATCCAACCCCAGAGTAACGAGGCGGTCTATCAAGGGCCCTTGCCTTGTGGCACAAGTGAATCGTGAAGCGGTCGCGGTCCTCCAGCGTCCCTGCCGGTCGAATCGCGGCGAGCCTCGCACTCGCCGCGTCGCTCGCGTTCGCGGGCTGCGACGATCACGGCGCTTCCGCGCCGCCTCCCGGGCCGGCGCCGGCGCCACAACAACCGAGCGCCGAGGGCCCCGACACTTCGCCGCAAAGCCCGGAGCCTGAGCCGGAGCCCGAAGTCGAGCCCGAGCCGCCGCCCACCGTGCCCACCGCCGAAGACGGCGAGCTGTGGCGGACGCTCGGGCTCAGCGACATCGGGCCCGCCGGACCGGCGTCGGCATTTGCCGGCGGCGTCGTCATGGTCACCAAAGACAATCGTTTGCTCGTCTCGCGCCTTTCGTCGCGCCAGAACGTCGATTTCTCCCAGATCGAGGAACCGAGCGGCAGCTTCGCGCGGTACGGGCGCGGTCCGGCCGTCTTGGGCAAGCGCGCCTACTGGGTCAACGGGTCGCAGTTGCTTCGGGGCGCGCTGAGCGGCAAGCAAGCCGAGGTCCTGACCACCGACGCGCGTCACTCGACACGAGTCAGCGCCGGAACCCTGGGGAAGGGCGCGCGGCGCCGAGACGCGGTCATCTACGTCGCCCGAACGAAACTGCGCGCGGATCTCGAGGCGAAGCTCTGGATGGACGGTTTCGAAACGGCAAGGCTCACGCCCGAGGGCAGCGCGGCGAGCAGCGTCGCGCTGATCGAAGATCGCGGCGCGCTCCTGGCGGTCTCGCTCGAAGGGCGCACGTCGATGAGCCCCGTTCACGTGCGCAGAGTCGAGCTCAAGGGCGAAGAACGCGTGATCGGTCCCGACATCGTCGCATGGGTCGGGCCGCCTTCGCAACCTCTCACGGAGGTCATGACGCTACCGGCTGCCGGCGGCGGCGCGCTGGCGTTCTTGACCCTGGAGCGAGACGTCACTCACTTCGGGCTCGCGCTCGTTCATCTCGAGGAGCGTGCCGCGACCGTGCCCGAGGCGCTCTGGCGCGCGTACCCGAACGGCATCGATCCGGCGCCCGTCGCGACCAGCAACGTGTGTAGCAGGCCGGCCGTGCTGTTCGCGGTGCCGTCCACGGCGCGACCGCGAGCGCCCCAGGAGCTGCACCTTGCCTACCTCGCTGGCCGCACGCTCGGCTCGTCGCAAGTCATCGCGCGTTCGCGCGCGTTCTCGGACGTCTCGATCGCGGCGGGCAGCGGACGGACCGCCGTCGTGGCATGGGTCGCCGATCATAGGACTTGGGCGCTCTACCTGGAGTGCCGGGGGTGAGTCCGAAAAAGGGTCGCCAGCCGAGCCCGAACGAGGCTATGGGCTCTACCCCGAGAACCCATACTCGCCCGAGGAGCCCCAAGCAGTGACCGCACGCCGCCGTTCCCGTCGCTCGAAAACACCCCGGCTCACCGCCAAAAACGCCGACAAGCACGTGCTCTACCAGATGGCCGTGCAGGACCCCGAAGCGGAGATCAGTTTCATCGACGACGTGTTTCGCCGGCACCGCCGGCGCAAGGCGCTCAGCCTGCGAGAAGACTTTTGTGGCAGCGCGCTCTTGTGCTCGCGCTGGGTCGAGAGCTCGCCGAAACGCACGGCCACCGGCGTCGATCTCGACCCCAAGGTGCTCGCATGGGGCAAGCGCAACAACCTGTCTCACCTCCACGAAGCCGGCGACCGGGTGCGCTTGTTGAAGCAAAACGTGCTCGACGGCACGCGCGAGAAGTTCGACGTCGTGAACGCGCTCAACTTCAGCTACTGGGTCTTCAGAACGCGACAGGAGATGCGCAACTATTTTTCGGTCGCGTGGCGCGGGCTGAAGCGCGACGGCGTCTTCATCTGCGACGCCTACGGCGGGTGGGAATCGCAAGAACCAATGGAGGAAGCTCGCTCGATCAAGGGTCGCTTCACGTACGTGTGGGACCAATATTCCTTCAACCCCATCGATCACGGGATCAGGAACTATATCCACTTCCGCTTCAAGGACGGTTCCAAGATCGAGCGTGCCTTTCGCTACGATTGGCGCTACTGGACGCTGCCGGAGCTGAGAGAGTTGATGTCCGAAGCGGGTTTTTCCGAGGTGCTGGTGTACTGGGACCGCTCGGACAACGACCGTTACGAAGACTACCGCCCCACCTTGCGCGGCGACAATCATCCGGGCTGGCTCGCCTACGTTGTCGGGCTGCGCTGAGCGAGCGTCGCTCCGGCACGCGCGGGGAGCGCCGCCCGTCGGCCGCCTCGCACCGAGCCCGACAGGCTTTCTGCATCTTGGCCACGCGCGTAGTTTCCTGCTCGCGTACTGGCACGCGCGGTCCCGCGCCGGTTTCCTGAAGCTGCGCCTGGACGACCTCGACGGCGAGCGCTGCCGCCCCGAGTTCGCCGACGCGGCTCTGTTCGACTTGGAGTGGCTGGGGCTCGAGTGGGACGGTCCGGTGTACCGGCAGTCCCAGGGACGGAACGCGATGATTCGGGCCGCCGTCGGCCTCGTCGCGCGCTCGCTCGCCTATCCGTGCGTGTGTTCGCGTTCGGAGATCCGCGCTCTGCAGAACGCGCCGCACGGCGACGACGGCGAGCAGCGCTACCCGGGCACGTGCCGCGGGCGCTATCGGAGCCTGGCGGCCGCCGAAGGTGAAACGTCGCGCCCGGCCGGGATCCGCTTCATTGTCGCCGACGCGCCGGTCACCATCGCGGACGGATTCGCTCCCGCGACGACTTTCGACGTCGCCGCGCAATCAGGTGACTTTTTGATCGCGCGGCGCGACGGACGACCCGCCTATCAGCTCGCCGTGGTACTGGACGACGCCCATCAGGGCGTCACCGAGGTGGTTCGCGGCAGCGACCTCTTGGCGAGCACGGCACGCCAGCGCCTGCTCCAGAACGCGCTCGGTCTGAAGGCACCGCGAACGTTCCACGTTCCCCTGGTCGTGGATGCGAGCGGACGCCGGCTCGCCAAACGGGCCGACGATCTCAGCTTGCGGGACCTTCGCGCGTCGGGCATCGATGCGCGGGCGATCGTCGCCTGGGCGGCCCGGTCCGCCGGAATCGACGCGCCGGAGCGAGTCGGCGTCGGCGAGGTGACCTCGGTGTTCGACCTCGAGCGAGTCCCGCGTGACCCGGTCGTGGTGACGGAGCGCACCGTGCAATCGCTCGGTTTCGAAAGGCGTTGAGTCCGACGGAATCGACCGATTCCCCAGACGATTGTCGTCACCAGACGACCTTGATGAAGGCACAACACTGTCGCTGCCGTGTCGGCAAAGCGTCGGATAGAGCGGGATGAACTGTCAGCAACATGCCGCAAAAAAGCCTCATTTCATCATGTATGCAATGGTCCATCCTATAACCGCTTGAACTTACTAGCCCTTGGAATGGCACGAATCATGCTCTCAATAATCTTGCAGGCGGCGCCCTGGTGCCCCCCCCTCCACCTGGGTGGCCGCCGCATTATTCTCCAGCGGCCTCGGCTTTCCCCTCCCCGGGGCCGCTGCCCTTCTACTCAGCAGCCCGGTTCGGTGCCCCCCTCCCGAACCGGGCTGTTGTCTTATCGGCGCGGATGTTCGTCTCGCTACCGGCGTGACCACGAAGGCCTACCCTTGAGCTCGCGCCTGCTGCTCTTCGCCCACGGTGCCGGGGCCGGCAGCGCGCACCCCTGGATGCGGCGCTGGGCCGAAGGGCTCGGAGCGCTCGGAACCGTGGAGTGCTTCGACTACCCGTACATCGCGCGCGGTAGTCGCCGCCCCGACCCGCTACCGAAGCTCGTCGACGCTCACGCGGCAGCGCTTGCGAAGGCGGTAGCTGCTCATGCCCCGGAGGAAGTCGTGCTCGTGGGCAAAAGCATGGGCTCACGCGTCGGCTGCCACCTGGCCTGCCAAAGCCCGGTCGACAAGGTCGTCTGCTTTGGCTATCCCCTGCGAACACCGAGCGGAAAGCTGCGCGACCAGGTGCTGCGCGCGCTCACGACTCCCGTCTTGTTCATCCAGGGCGCGCGCGACGCCCTCTGCCCGCTGGAACTGCTCGATGGCGTGCGAAAGGACATGCAGGCGGAAAACGAGCTGCTCGTCGTGGCCGCCGGCGACCACTCACTTTCGGTCGCGAGTAGCGAATTGAAACGCCGGAACCTCATGCAGTCCGACGTCGATGCCGAGATCCTGGCGCGGGTTACGGCGTTCGTGACACGGCGCTAGGCGGCACGCCGCTCCCATCGAAGCGCGAGCCGAGCGAGCGCCCGACGCTCCGAATCCGCTCGAAGTCGTCGGAGCGAAACAGGTGATCGAAGCGTCCGAGCTCGATCAGGCCGAGAAGGATGCCATTGACGTGAACCGGGAGCACCGCGACAGCGAGCACCGGGCAGGTTCCGCGCTTGGTGAGACGGATCGCCGCGGCCGTTTCCGCCGCTCCCGCCTCGCGCGCGCCGGCAAAGGCGCCTCTCTGGCGAGTACGCTCGACCACCGGATCGTCGGCGCGAAGGACGATGCCGAGAACGTCCACGTCACCGTAGCAAAATGTCGCCACGGGCAGCCAAAACGGAGGCAGCACACGGTAGGCGACCGCGACGTCGGCGCGGCTCAGGGTAGCGGCCGCATGGAGCGCAACCAACGTTGCTTCGTCCCTCGGGCTGCAGAGCTTCACGAAGTCGAGCGGAGTCGGCGCGGAAGCAGCCGCTCCGCCGCCGAGCGCCTGGTGACGCCGCCACTCGCCGACCTCCCGGATCTGTCCCACGGGCCTGAAGTGAGGCCATCCGACTTGCTTGACCGAACAATCGCTCCCGAGCTTGCCTCCCTCGAGAGCACCCAAGAGACCAGCCGTCGCGAAGGGACCGAGCGTGGCGGTGCCGCTCTTGATCAGCCAGAGGGGACTACGGGCTAAAACGGTGGGCTCTTGCTGCATGGCGTCGTGCGCTGATCCTTCGACGCTGGGTTTTTGCGCCGTGATGCCGGCATTGTCCCGCGGGTGACCCAGCCCGGGCCAAGAAAAGTCGGCCGCGGGGAGGCAGCGCCGAGCTCAGTCGACCAGAGCCGTGAGCGGCGGATACTCCGGCTGCCAACCGAGCTCGGCTTCGAGGGCGCTCAGATCGATCAGGCTCTCGATTTTCTCCAGCGGTGCCCTGATCTCTGCGTCCGGATAGTGCTCGGCGATCACGTCTCCCACCGAGGCACCTTTCACCTGCATCGATTGCGCGGGAAAGTACCGATGATAGCCCGGCTCCTGCCGCTCCAGCACGAGGGCGACCAGACGCCCGGCGTCGGTGACGGGTAGATACGCGAGAAAATCGTGCATCGACAGACCGGTCGGCCGCCGGTAGCCGCGCTCTCGAACTCGCTCGAACCAGTCCGTCGACATCAGCATCGGAAATCGCAGGCTCGTGCAGGCGATTTCCGCGTCCGCGCGGGCCATCAGCTCCAGCATGCGCTCTCCCATCTCCTTGCTCAGCGCGTAGGGGTTGCGCCCTGGGTTCGGCGGCACATTGCCGTCCGCGGGCAAGTACGGAACCCCCGGCGGATCGCGCGGCGTGAGGCGGTTCTCGCGCGCAAACGTGACTTGAATCGAGCTCGCGAAAACGACGCGCTTGATTCCGAGATCCGCCGCGGCAAAGAAAACGTTGGCATTCATGCTGACGTTCTCGCTCAAAAGAGTCTGCGCGCTGAGCGGCATATAGGGGTTCGGGTGATTCGCCAGGTGAACGACGGCGTCGCACCCGTCGAGCAGGCGGTAGACCGAGAGCTCATCGCGAACGTCAGCGAGCTCCAGGTGCGCTGCGACGTCCGAGTGAAAACGTCTGTCGACGCCCCTGATCGAGATGCCCCGACTCTCGAGCGCCGCACAAACCGCGCGTCCCAGGAGGCCACTCGCACCGGTAACCAAAACCAACATCGTGAAAAGTCTCCTTACTACTCCCTTGCGCCCGGCGGCGAAGCGCCCGCGTAGCACACCTTTTCCAGAACCGCCTGTGCCGGACAGCGCGCCCTCCACGCCGGAGCCCCGACCGCAGGCACCCGAGTGGGAAGCGCCGGCGTGGATCCGTTCGACTCGTTGCGCCTC
>DASWGX010000600.1:0-10206 GCA_036393455.1 Polyangiaceae bacterium | reverse complement strand
GCCGCGGTGCGCTCGTTGTCCCCAGCGAGCTGGGCCGCGACGGACGGGGAACGGACGTCGATCAGGGAGCTCTGGCTGAGCTCGCGATCGATGAAGCCCTCGCAGGCGGCGTGAGCCAGCGCGGTCGCGTAGATGCGATCGACGTCTTCCAGCGTTCCGTCGCGGCTCACCAGATCGTATTGGGCTCGCAGCGAACGGGCTCCGACCATGACGAGGTCAGTCTGCGCCAGCGCCGTGATCGACGAGTGCATGAGGCCGTCCACCGAAGACTCGAAGGGGAAAACCGCGAAAGCCGCGCGGCCGCGCAGCACCTCGGAGAGCGCGTCCGCCGTGGTCGAGCACTCGACCAACGGCACGATCGGACCGAAATACGCTTGGCCCATTTCATAGCCGAAACTCCCCGCCGCTCCGGCGTAGGCGACACGAACGGGCTGTTCGAGCCCGCGACCGACGGCGCGAATCTGCTTGAAGACCGCGCGCAGGCACTCGATCGGAACGTCGCCGCTCGCCTTTCGCTCGAGCTCGGCGAGCCACTGGCGATCGTCGCCGTCGATCGTGGGCGGACCAGCCTCGAGCTGCTCGCTCAGCGCTCGCGACAGCCGCAGCCGCGCCTCTAGCTCGCCCAGGATCTTCTCGTCGATGGCGAAGAGCTGCTGCTTGAGATCGGCAATGGCGCGGGATCGGTCTGCCATGCTGAGAGCCGTGTCGGGCTACGGCTCAGGCCGCGCTCTTGTTCTTGTTCTTGGTTTTGTTCTTGGTCTCCGTCGAGCCCGAAGTGCTCTGGCCCGAGGAGGTCGAGCCCGAAGTGCTCTGGCCCGAGGAGTCCGTCGGGGCGTCGCCCTTGGCCGCGGCCTTGTCGCCTTGAGCGTCGCCCGCGGCCTTCTTGTCCCCGCCGGCCTTCGTGTCCTTGCCTTCCGCCTTGTCTTCCGCCTTGCCTTCACCCTCCGACGAGGTCGAACCGGGCTTCTGAGAACCGTAGCCGTCGGCGTACCAGCCGCCCCCTCGCAGAATGAAACCGGCACCGCCGGACACTTGGCGCTTCGCGGTCTGCTCAGCACAGCTGGGACATTGCTTGAGCGGGGCGGCCGTAATCGACTGCTCCGCCTCCCACTGGTGGCCGCATGCGGTGCAAAGATACTCGTAAGTCATCCTGAATCCTCGCGTGCCCTCGCGTATGGGTTCGCGCTAGAAACCTGTCAACCGTCGCGCCCTTCTTCGGGCGCCGCGGCGGGCACGGACGGGGCTCCGTGCGCTTCCGCCGAGGGAGCCCGCGGACGCCGAGCGTTTGCTCGGCTCGAGCCGGCGCCTGCCCAGGCGGTTCAACAGCTTGAAATAACTAGGAGTTTCACATCGGAGCCGTGCCGCACCGGCAAGGCCCCGACTTGGTCAGGAGCGCCGCGCCGCCCGAGATGCCCAGGGTTGCCTTGCGCGCGTCGCCATTTGTTGCGTTGTTTGGGCTTGTGTTCATCCGTTCAGGCGCGTATGACAGGCCTTGCCCTAGACAGCGTGACGATACATGGCGTGCCACGCCGCCGACGGCTCCGCCCGCCCGGGTGAGCTGTCGGTCGAACGCAGCCGAAGCCGCTGCGGAAGGCTACTGCTATACCTGACCCTCGACGGGGACCGCGAAGCGCGATGCACATAAAAAAACTGGAAATTTCCGGGTTCAAGTCGTTCATCGACCGAACCGTCATCCATTTCGACCACGACATCATCGGTATCGTCGGTCCGAACGGCTGCGGCAAGTCCAATATCGTGGACGCAATCCGCTGGTGTATGGGGGAACAGAGCGCCAAGCACCTTCGCGGCCGATCGATGGAGGACGTGATTTTCAACGGCTCCGACTCCCGGCCTCCGCACGGTATGGCCGAGGTCACTCTCACCTTCGACAACACGGACGTCGAATACGCCGCGGCCTTGCCGGTAGAGTTCCGTGATTTTCCGGAGCTTGCCATCACGCGCCGGCTCTATCGCGACGGCACCAGCGAGTACCTGATCAATCGTACGCAGGTGCGCCTGCGCGACGTCACCGAGCTCTTCTTGGGCACGGGCGTAGGAACCAAGGCTTATTCGATCGTCGAGCAGGGGCGCATCGGTCAGATCGTGACGGCGCGACCGGAAGATCGCCGGCTCTACATCGAAGAGGCCGCGGGCATCACCAAGTACAAGCAGCGCCGGCGCATCGCCGAGCGCAAGATGGAGCTCACGCGTCAGAACTTGCTCCGTCTGAACGACATCGTGGCGGAGATCGAGCGCTCGCGCTCATCGCTCAAACGGCAGGTCGCCAAGGCCGAGCGCTACCTCCAGTATCGCTCGGAGCTCGAGGATCTGGCGCTGCACGAAGCCTCGCACAAGCTACTCGAGCTCACCGTGATCGACCGCGTCGAGCGGCAGCTGCTCGAGCAAAGCCGTCATGGCGCGGAGCTCCTGAAGCAGCGCGTCCGCAGCCTCGAAGACGCGCTCGAAGGGTCTCGTCACGACGCGGCAGAGACCGAACAGCGCTCGGAGGAGACGGCGCGGAGGAGCTTCGAAATCGACCAAGAGGTGAGCAACCTCGGCGCCGAGATTGCGCGCTCGCGCGATGCGCTCGCACACCTCACGCAGCGCCTCGAGACGGCGAAGTCCGAGCGAGAAGGGGTGCTCGAGCAAAGCCGGAGGATCGAGCTCGAACAGGCGGATCTGCTGGCCCGGATCGAGGAGCTCAGCAGTGACGAAACAGCTCGCGCCGAGGACGCCGCGGCGGAAGACGTATCGCTCGAACGCCTTCGCTCGGAGGAAGGCGTGGCGGCCGGCGAGGTCGAGCGCCTGCGCGAGCAAGCCACCGGCGTCGGCACCGAGCACGCGAAGATGGAAGCTCGTCTGGACGGTCTCGCCCACCGCCTGGATGAAGGCCGCTCTCGACGTGAACGGCTCGAGAACGAGCGCGAGAGTCTGCAAGGCGAGCGCGCAACGCTAGCCGCGCGCCAAGGCGCTCTCGAACGAAGCGCCGCCGAAGCGCTCGAAGGACGCCGGCTGACGGAGGCGGAGCGGGCAGAGCTGGAGCGCGAAATGGAAAGCCTGCGCGGGCAGCAGCTCGACAGCGAGCGCGCCGTGGACGCGGCCAAGAATCAGCTGGGGCTCACGCGCAGCAGGCTCCAGGCGCTCGATGACCTGCACCGGCGTTTGGAAGGCGTCGGCGCTGGCACCCGCGCTCTGCTATCGAGCGCGGATCCTCGCGTGCTCGGCATGGTCGCCGATCGCATCGAAGCACCCGAAGAGCTCACGGCCGCCTTCGCCGGGCTCCTCGGAGAGCGTCTCCAATACGTCGTAGTCAGGGACGCGGCGGCGGGAGTCGATCTGCTCGCAGAGCTGCGCGAGGCCGGACGCGGCCGCGGCCACGTCATTCCGGCGCGCCCGCGCTACGTTGCGGGTCGCACCTTCTCGCCGCCCTCGGCGCCGGCGGAAGAGCCGAACGTCTTCGGCCGGCTCGCGGATCGCCTCGAGTACGCCGCGGAGGACGCGCCGCTCGTCGAAGCTCTGATCGGCGACGCCGTCCTCGTAGAATCCGCCGCCGCGGCGCTCGACTGGGCGGCGCGGCATGCGGGAACCACCGCGGTGGCCTTGGACGGAACCGTCGTCTACGGGGACGGCGCCATCAGCGGCGGCGGGCGCGACGACGCGGCCGCCGGCATGGTCGAGCAGAAGCGCGAGCTGCACCATCTCGCTACCGAGCTGGCCCGACTCGAAACGGAGTACGCCGCCCGTCTCGAGGGGCACAATGCCCTGCGCGCTCGGGTCGCGCAGGTACAAACGTCTCTCGAGCGAGCGCGCCAGGGCGCCCATGAAGGCGAGCTCTTGCACGTCACCACGGAAAAAGATCTGGTGCGCGTGGTGAGCGAGCTCGAGCGCATCGACCACCGCCTCGTTGCGCTCGAGCGCGAGCTCGCGGAAGTGTCGACCTTGCTCGAACAGGCCGGCGCCGAACAGACCGAGTGCCGCAAAGGCCTCGACGAGCTCCGCCTCAAGCGCGAGCAGCTACACCATGCCCTCGCGAAGGCCGACGCCAACGCCACCAATTGGCGCGAGCAAGTGGCCGCGCAGGCGAGCCTGGTTACGGAACGCAAGGTCCGGCTCGCCCAGGTTCGGGAGCAGGCAGATGCCGCACGCGCGGCGTCCGAGCGCACCTCGGCGCAGCTGGTCGATCTCGGCGAGCGGGCTCGGCGCCTCGACGCGGAAGAAACCGAGGCCGCCCGCGCGTCGGGCGAAACCGCCGCGCGCATGCTGCTCGCGCGCGAACGCCGCACCGAAGCCGTCGTGCTTTCGCAGCAAGCCCACGAACGATTGGAGACGGCGCGCGCGGCGCTCGATCGGGCTCGCCAGGCCCTTGGCGCGCAGGAAGCCGAGGTGCGATCGCTCCGCGACGAGCTCGAGCAAGGCGACGCCGAGGTGCGCAAGCACGAAATGGCCGTGCAGCGCATCGAGCTCGAGCTCTCCCACCTGCTCGAGAGCGTGCGAGAGCGTTTTCGCGGGCTCGATCTACGGCGCGTGGTGGGTGACTACCACGCGCGTCCCGCGCCGGATGCCGAGCTGCGCCGCCGCCTCGATGAGCTGTCGCTGGTCATCGATCGCATGGGTCCGGTGAATCTGGACGCCAAGACGGAATACGAGGAGGCGGAGCTGCGTTTCGGCGAGCTCAACAGACACAAGCTGGATCTCGAGAAGGCTCTGGAAGAGCTCGAGCGAGCGATCAAGCACATGAATCGTGAATCGCGGCGACGCTTTCGCGAGGCGTTCGACGCGGTCAACGGGCTTTTCAGGAAGACCTTCTACCGTCTGTTCCGCGGGGGTCGCGCAGAGCTCGTGCTCACGGACCCGGAAGACCTGCTCGACAGCGGCGTGGACATCGTGGCGCAGCCGCCGGGAAAGAAGCTCGGCAACATCGAGCTGATGAGCGGCGGAGAAAAGGCGCTCACCGCGACCGCCCTCATCTTCGCGATCTTCGAGTACCGGCCGTCGCCCTTTTGCGTCCTCGACGAGGTCGATGCTCCGCTCGACGAAGCCAACGTGGCACGTTACAACGACGCCATCCGCAGCATGACCGACCGGTCGCAATTCATCGTGGTAACACACGTGAGAAAGACGATGCAGAGCGTCGACGTGCTCTACGGCGTGACCATGGGTGACCCCGGCGTTTCGCGGCTCGTGAGCGTCAAGGTCAACGATAGCGCCACCGCGCGCAGCGACTCGCGCTCGACACGAGCGTCGGAAGACAGCACGCAGGTCGCCTGAAAACGCCGGAGCCGGCTCGGCTTCAGTTGCAGTCCGCGGGGTGCCCGGCCGCGCCGCCCGTCTGGCCGCTGCTTCCACCGGTACCGCCTGCACCCGTTTCGTCGGGGGCGCACGCGGGATCGCCCAGGTAGTCGAAGACGTCGGCGCCCTGCCCGCTCCACTCCGTGTCCGGATCGAAGAGATCGCCCGGCATTGTGTCCCCGGAGGAGACGGAACAACGGCGTCGCAGCGTCGCATCCGCCGTGCGCGTCGTTGCGCCGGCCCAGCTTGCGCCGGGATCGACGCCAACCTGACCGAACGAATCTTGTACGGCTCCGTCACAGACGACGACCAGCGCGTCGTTGCCGTTATAGTTCATGCTCCCGCTCGCTTGATCGCATACGGTGAGGATGCTCGCGTGACTCGACGGATGGCAGAGCACCCAGACGCCTCCTGGCGCCAGAGTCTCGGCATCGAGGGCAATGCGCCGCGTCAGCGTCGCGGCGCCGTTGGTGTAAAGCTCGACCGCACAGGCGGCGAGCTCGAGGGACCTCGCGCCTCGATTGACGAGCTCGAGCGCCTTGTTGCTGGAGGAACCCTCGATGTACTCGCTCAATAAGAGGTTCGGCGGCGCGCCTTCCGAACCCTCGCCGCCGGCTCCGCCGAAACCAGCGCCGTCCGGCCTTTCGCCGCCCGCGCCGCCCTCGCCGCTGGAAACGGCCGGAGTCATACCGGTGGGCAAGCCCGTAGCCGCACGCGAGCCGAGCCCAACGGCGCCGGCGACTCCGATGCTTCCCGGCGGGACCAAGTCGTCCGCGGGAGCGCCGTCCGGCGGTTCCGGCCCGGAGCAGGCGACGCACGCGGCGGCAAGCAGAGACAGTGAAGAAACCCTGGATACTGGAGAGGATGAGTTTGCCATGCCCGCCCCATCGGGGCGTGCGGAGTCGAGTTGCGTTCCCATTTGGGCGAGGGAAGCCGGAGCGAACCGCGAGACGCTCAGTGAAAGTCTCGTGAGATGCTCTGAATGCCCCGACCGGGAACGTCCAAGCGCTCCAAGTGACGAGCAACGACGTGAATCACAGCCGTAGGCTCCTCGAGGCGCGACTTCGGTATTTCGACGGGCGGACGATCGCGTTCCACCTTGCCCTGTACCAAGAGCAGCGTCGCGTGACGCGCTACCAGCCGGTACTGTTCGAAAATACGTCGATACAGAATCACGTTCAGAAAACCGCTCTCGTCTTCCAAAGTCATGAAGACGATGCCGCTCGCAGTGCCCGGCTGCTGCCGGCTGAGCACCAAACCCGCCACCGTGACGCGGCGCCCTTGCGGCAAGCCTTCGAGCGTCGAAGCCGTTGCAACGCCGTGACGATCGAGCCGGGAGCGCCAGTGCCGCATGGGGTGATCTTCCACCGATAACCCTTTTCTTCCGTAATCCAGCAACAACTGTGCGCCCGCGGAAAGAGACGGCAAATGCACTTCTGGCTCCGCCGTGTCATGCCCGGCGAACAAGCCTTCTACGCGCGGCGCTCGGGCTTGCCACAAAGCTTGGCGGCGGCCCGGCGCCAGGCTCTCCAGCGCACCAGCCTCCGCCAAAGCTTCCACGTCATCGCGCTGAAGCCGCGCTCTTCGCGCCAAATCTTCGACTGAACGGAACGGACCTTTCGTGCGCGCAACCTCGACGCGCAAGGCCGCGCTTTCTCCGAGCCCTTTGACCAGCCTCATCCCTAGCCGCAGAGCTAGAGCTCTGTGCGCGTTCGGGTGTTTGCCGGCGGCCCTGCATTTTTCTCCGACCGGCTCGAGCGAACAATCCCAAAAACTCCGTTCGACGTCGACATCCCGCACTTCGACGCCGTGCTTTTGCGCGTCGCGGACGATGGTGGAAGGCGAGTAGAAGCCCATCGGCTGTGAATTGATGAGTGCGCAGGCGAAATGCGCCGGAAAATGCGCTTTTTGCCACGCCGACACGTAAACCAGGAGCGCGAAGGAAGCCGCGTGCGATTCGGGAAAACCGTAATCCCCGAACCCTTTGATCTGCTCGAACAAAGCCGCTCCGAACTCCGGGCTGATGCCTTTCTCTCTGAAGCCGTCGAGAAGTTTTTGCCGATGCCGCATGAGGCGCCCGGTTTTTTTCCAGGCGGCCATGTCGCGGCGCAGCTGATCCGCCTCCCCGCCGGAATACCCAGCCCCTACGATTGCGATTTGCATCACCTGTTCTTGAAACAGCGGTACTCCGAGGGTGCGTTTCAGAATGGGGGTAAGATCAGGGTGCGGAGAGCGGACGGCTTCCTCTCCATTTCGCCGTCGAAGGTAGGGGTGCACCATGCCGCCCTGAATCGGCCCCGGCCGGACGATGGCCACTTCTATGACCAAATCGTAAAAACACTTCGGCCGCAGCCGCGGCAGCATGGCCATCTGCGCGCGGCTTTCGATTTGGAAAACCCCGACCGTGTCCGCTCGGCCGATTGCCGCGTAGACGCTCGGATCCTCGGGCGGAATGCGCGTGAGCGCCTGCAGCGGATCGAAAGACGATTCCTCTCGTGGCTCCCCCGAGGGCCCCGATTCGTGCATGAGCTCCAGGGTTTTTCTGATCGCGGTCAGCATGCCCAAGCCCAGAACGTCTATCTTGAAGAAACCGAGCGTCTCGAGATCGTCCTTGTCCCAAGGCACCACCGTGCGATCGCGCATGCGCGCCGGCTCCACCGGCGCGACGCGCGACAGCGGCTCGGCCGACAGTACGAACCCCCCGACGTGAATCGACAAGTGCCGGGGAAACCCTTCGAGCGTGCGCGCCAGCATGACCGTCTGGCGGATGCGCGAATCGGACGCGTCGAAGCCGTATTCTTCAAGCCGCCGTTCGCTCACTTCCGCCGTATCCCAATGAGTGATGGCGCTGCTCAAGCGATCGACTTGTTCCAGAGAAAACCCGAAGACCTTGCCCACTTCCCTGAGCGCGCTCTTACCACGATAAGAAATGACTTCCGAAACCATGGCCGCACGATCACGGCCGTAGCGCTGGTAAATTTCCTGGATGACCTCTTCTCGGCGCTCGTGCTCGAAATCGACGTCGATGTCCGGCGGTTCCCGGCGTTCGGCGCTGAGAAACCGCTCGAAAAGCAGATTGCTGCGCGCTGGGTCGACGGCGGTGATTCCGAGCGCGTAGCATACGGCGCTGTTTGCGGCGCTGCCACGGCCTTGACACAGAATGCGGCGTCGGCGCGCCATCTCCACGACTTCCCACGTGCTCAGGAAATACGGGGCGACTTCGAGCCCGGCGATGAGCGCGAGCTCCTTTTCGATTTGCTCCACCACTCTGCCCGGCACGCCGTCCGGGTAACGGCTTTTCAAGCCCTCGAACGTTAGACGCCGCAGCACTCCATCGGCGCTTTCCCCCGGCGGCAGCGAGCACGGAAACCGATACTTGAGCTCACTGAGCGAAAACTTCGACTCCGCTGCCACTTCTCCGGAGCGCTCTACCCAATCGGGTCGATCACGGAACAACTTCTGCATCTGAAGCGCCGAGCGAAGATGGGCTTCGCCGTTCGCCGAAAGCTCCGCGCCGGCACGATCGAGAGTCATGCCATTTCGAATGCAGTAAAGGACGTCTGCAAGCGATTTGCGACTTCGATGGTGAAACAAAGGGCGCGCACTCGCCAAAACCTGGAGGCCATAACGCTCTGACCAGCGTTCGACGAGCGCGTGGCGGGCTTCGTCCCACTCGTCCAGGTGCCGGTAGGCTGCCAAAAAAGCGCTCTCGCCGAAGACCTCGTGAACCATGCCGAGCAACGCAGGGCTCGGCGCTCCGGCAGCCGTGGGATGCTTCGGTGCAGGCACGACGGCCACGAGCCCCTTGGCGTGCTCGGACAGCCACCGCAGCTCGAGAGCGCTTTCGCCTTTGGGATGATCGGCGTGAGCCAGCGTGAGCAGGCGACAGAGATTCGCGTAGCCGTCTTCATTTCGAACCAGAAACGCGACGACGGCTTGCTCGGAAGCGCCGGAGGCCTTGCGAGGCTCGGAGGACAGCTCGAGACCGAAACGACACTTGTCCCAGAATCCGGCCGGCGCGCTGGCAGACGCCGCGACTCCCAATTCTGCCCCTACGATGAACCGTTGCTCGACTTCCAACGCGCGAGCATGAGCCCGCACCAGTCCGTACAGGCCGTCACGATCGCACAAGGCAACGGCGCCAAGGCCGAGTTCGTGAGCTCGTTCCACCAATTCTTCCGGCTGGGATGCACCGTGCAGAAATGAAAAGCACGAGCGTCCCAAAAGCTCGGCGAACATGCCGCCTCCGAATCAATCCCAAATACCGTGCAGAAACCGCGCCCCGCTTTCCCGCTCGACGAAGACCGCCGCCTCGGTCACACCTTGCGAGCTCTTGAGCAGAAGCTTCAGGTAGTCACGCGAAAGCTTGGAGCCCGACCACCACTCGACTTCTTCCAGGCGATGCTCGAAGCGCACCGATTCGACCGAGAAAAGCCTGTGCCCGATGCGTTGGGTAGCGCCGACCCTGAACGCTCCGGGGAGCGGGACGGGCTTCGGAAGCAGACGGCACGGACGACTGATTTCCGGCGCGGTCACCGAAGGCTGGTCTGCTTCTGGCGCTCCGGTTTCGGAGAATGACCCCGTTTCGGGGAATGACAAGGCATTGCCCGCCGCGCGGTCTTTCGAGCGGCGCGCTTTGCCTTTGACGCGTACCTCTCGAACCGCGGAAACCAGACGACTCATGGCTTCCGGGCGGTGCTGATTCACGCATTTGAGAACCCCGATGCGCTGTTTACCCAAATCGGCGCTGAGCTCCGCTAAAAGCACGGGCAACGTTGCCTGACCGGGGCACGAAGCGAGCATTCCCGAAGACACTCGAGCAAGCTCCAGCTGCTCGGCGATGGCGGGAACGATGCCGGTGGCCTCGAGCCGCATGGCCACCGTGGGCGCCTCGAGCGTGAGCCGTTCGAGCCGGCT
>DASWGX010000599.1:0-5465 GCA_036393455.1 Polyangiaceae bacterium | reverse complement strand
ACCTTCGGCGCGTTCACGACGATGCTTACGAGCACGTTCGCGGAGCCGGCTCGGGGACGCGTGGCGCTGCTGCTCGAGGGAGGCTACAATCTCGCGGGGCTCGAAGACTCACTGAAGAGCTCGCTCGAGGCGCTCGATCGGGCGGTGCGCGGGTCCGCGCTGCCCGTCGTTCAGACCGGGGCACTCGACCGCGACCGCGAGGACGAGCTCCGCGGAACCGCCGAGAGCGCCCGTCGCTTTTGGAAGCTCGGATAGGCCGCGCTTCGCAGAGCCGGGCGCGCCGTAGGGCCGAAATCGCCGAGCCGAGGCGCAGAGCCAAGTCCGGAGTCAACGAGCCTCGGCTTGCCGACCCGCCCTCGCCTGAGCTAGAAATCGCCCGCCGAGCGGCCGAGAGCCGCGCATCGCGGTGGATGTAGCTCAGTGGTAGAGCACTGGATTGTGGCTCCAGTTGTCGCGGGTTCAATTCCCGTCATCCACCCCACCTTCACGCCGGCGAGCGCCCTTGGTTCGGCGCGCGGACGATAATAGGCTCGCGCCATGGGTGGTCCCCGAAGCTCGGTCCGCGTGTCCTGCGCAGCGCTCTTGGCCTGGTCCGCGTGTGCGTGCGCGTCGAGCGCCGGCCCGGCAACGACGGGCGACGTCTATCAAGAGTACGAGTGCCCGGCGCCGATCGGAAACATCGTTCGCGAGGACTGCAGCCGGATTGCCCTCAAGTACGAGGGAGAATCGGTCGAGGGTTCCGTTGGAGTCGGCAGTGTTGGCGCGTCCGCGTCGTACAAGCAGCAGGCGCTTCGCGAGGCGGATCAGCTGGTTCAGGTTCTGAAAGAGCAGCGCACCGGGCTGTGCAACGACTTCAACACCTGCAAGCTCTCGGTCGCCGAATACCGCGAACGAAAACAGGGCCTGGACGACTCCTACCTCGGCCTCCTGGCAATTCGCGATCGGCTCGAGCACGTGGACGCGGACGGCGCGATCAAGCTCTTGAACCGGATCCGCGCGCTCGGTCGCGGCGTCGAACCGGCGGCGACGCCGGTCGAACCCGTCGCAACCGCTCCCGCGCCGCTCGTGGCATCGACCTCGAGCCCCCCGCTGGAGCAATCACCGGCGACCGGCGGCACCGACCCGCAGGCGCTGTGCAACGGCATGGCACTGCAATTGGCGCGACGCGGCACGATCGGCGGGCCGTACTACGGCTACCCCAAACTGCGCGAAGCCCTGAAGGGGCACCCCGAGCTCTCGGGCACGAAGTTCTACGAGTACCTGCTCGAGTCGCAGGATCTCACTCAGAAGAAGCAAGAGTACGTGCTCGTCGCGGTCGTGCCGGGCGCCGACGCCGGTGAACGGCTCCGCACGCTGGTCCGAACGGTGAATGCGTCCTCCGGGCAAGACATCGGCTGCCCAGCCATCGCCCCGAGCCGTACGCTCGACATCGAGCTCCGCTAGATCGGCCGTGCGGCCGTAAAGCACGAGGTTTGCGCCGCGACTCGCCCACGGTTAAAAGCCATGGAGTCGGGATGACTGTCCGGTGAAAAGATTCGAGGCTAGACTTCGACCCCGAAGGAGTGCGCCGATGATGCGACTGCGTGAGTGGCTGAAAGCGAGCCTGGCCGCGGGCCTGGCAATGGGGTGCAGCGATCCCCCTCCCCCGGCGGCCAGCGCGGGATTGGACATGAACGTCGCACTCGCAGCGAACCCGCCCTCCGGAACCAGTTGTCCCAGAACCGCCACGTATCTATTCGGCAACCCCGCGCCGACGCCGACCGACCAGGGAGTTCCCGGCACGGACGGAGAGCAGGCGGACCAGCGCATTACGTGCTCGGTGAGGGGCGAAGGAACATTTCAGGTATCCGGCGCGATCGACGCGACGGCCCTCAGCTTCGACGACCAGATGCTGACGCGCGTTCGTTTTACGCTCACGAACGCTACCGTCACGGCCGGTGCTACGGGCACCGGCTCACTGAGCATCTTCACGCCTGGCCTATCGCTCACCAGCGACCCGGCTTCCCTTTGCACCATCGACGTGTCGACGCCACCGCTCGCCGTCGAGCCGAGCCGGATCTGGGCTCGGTACAACTGCAGAATGCAGGACCCGCCGGGCCAGTACTGCCAGGTCAGCGGCGTGATGCTGTTCGAGAACTGCCTGACCGAGTGAGCCGCGCAGCGTCGGGCGGCTATTCGATCGAGCGGCGCGCCAGGCACCCGCCGCTCCGCGATGGCGCGTTTCAGCGCCGCTGAGACTCGGGCGCCGGCTCGGCTGGAGCCGCGGGAGGAGTATCCGCCGCGGCGTCGGCGGCGCGCGGAAGCGGCGGCGCTATTTGGCGCAGCGTATCGCTGAGATCGAGCTTCTTCGTCGCGTCGCCCTCGATGCGGATGCAGACGGCCGTGATGTTGTCCTCGCCGCCGTGCTCGTTGGCCGTCGCGACCAGTTTTCTGCACAGATCCTCGAGATTGGTCGCGGCGCCGCCGAGCTCGAGGATCTCATCGTCGTCCATCATGCCGCTCAACCCATCCGAGCAAAGCACGTACAAATCGCCGACTTCGACGTCGTCGGCGATGAGATCCACGCTCACCTGCTCTTGCATGCCGAGCGCGCGCGTGATCACGTTCTTCGGCAGCTCGCTCCGCTGTTCTTCCGACAGCTCCGGCATCGCGAGCAAGTAGTCGTTCACCAGCGAGTGGTCCCGCGTCATCTGAACGATGACGCCGTTTCGCACCCGATAGGCGCGGCTGTCACCCACGTGCCCGATGAAAATCTTGCCCCGCTTGGGGCTGAACAGTGCACCTACGACCGTCGTGCCCATCCCTTGATGTTCTCGTGAACGGGAGCTCTGCTCGACGATCTGGCGGTTCGCCAGGCGGATGCTGGTCAAGAGCTTGTTTTCCTCGTCGGAGAGCCGCGCGTCGAAGTGGAACGGCCACGTGACGTCTTCGTGAGCCGTGGCCCGGAAGAACTCGATGATGGCATCCGTCGCCAGACGGCTTGCGACGTCGCCGGCGCGGTGGCCACCCATACCGTCCGCCACCACGAACAGCTCCTGTTCGTGGAGGATCGCGAAGCTATCTTCGTTGTGCTCGCGCTGAAGCCCGACGTCGCTGATCCCAGCCGCTAGCGCCCGCATTCGAGGCTGCCTTTCATCCTGCCGATCCGCTCGGCTCGACGGCCAACCAAGTGGACCACGAGTCGGCGGAGCCTACCAGTCCCGAGCAGGGGGAACCATCCGAAACCAGCGACCCGGTCAAACGGCCAGAATGTCCTTTTCCCGCTGCTGGACCACGGCGTCGACCGTGCGCCCGGCTTCCGCCACGGTCTCTTCGGACTTCTTTTTCGCGCGTTCGACCTCGTCTTCGCTGGCATCGCCGCCTTGCTTCATCTCACCGAGCAGGTCGAGCGCGTCGTGGCGGGCACGACGGATGCTAACTTTGCTCTCCTCACCGTGCTTGCGGGCCAGCTTGACCAAGTCCTTGCGCCGTTCCTCGCTGAGCGGCGGGATGGGGACCCGGATGAGCTCGCCGTCTACTTGCGGGTTCAGTCCGAGGTCGCTTTCCCGGAGCGCCTTCTCGACGGCCTGCACCTGACTCTTGTCCCACGGTTTGACGATGAGCATCCGCGGCTCCGGCACGTTGACGCTGGCGAGCTGTGAAATCGGCGTGCTCTGCCCATAGTAGTCCACGCGAATACCGTCCAGCATTCCCGGATGGGCGCGACCGGTTCGAAGCTTCGAAAGCTCGCGCCTCAATGCCTCCAGGGCCTTGTTCATCGCTTGCTCCAGATCAGCCAGCACTTCGTCGATCATAACCGTCCTCGAACGCTTCCGTATAACACCGCGCCCGCCCCGCTACGAGCTTTGCTCCGCGAACCTCGGGATGGAATCGGGGCCTCGCTCTCGCGACCCGAGAAACCGCGCTCGTCATTCGGCACCTCCGCGGTCGTTCCGGCTCACGTCGTCGCGGCTGGCGCTGCCCGGGGCGCTCGCATCCTTGGTCGAAGAGGCTCGGCCGTCCTGTCCGTCGGCCGGACCGGGCGCCGGCGCTATCAACAGCGCGCGTGTCGCGCGCGCGCGCTGCATCGCGTAGAAGCCGAGCACACCCAGCACGACCGCCGCGAGCGCCAGTGCCACGGCGAGCAGCCGGCCCCCACGCGGCCGCACGAGCTCGGGCGGCGCGCTCCCCAGGTCCGGAATCGTCGCACGGCGCATTTCGTAGCCGAGCGTCGCGAGCGTCGATTTCGACCAGCGCTCCAGGTCGCTCAGCGCCGATACCATGTCCCGTACCGACGGGAAACGCCGCTCCGGATGGCGGGAACACGCCTTTTCGAACCAGGTATCGAAGGCTAGCGGCAAATCAGCGTAGTGGCGGGACGGCCTCGGCAACGGCGCGGCGCAAACCTTCAAAACGACGTCTCCAATCGCATCGCCGTCGAACGGCACGCGCCCGCAAGCGGCGGCGAACGCGCAAGCGCCGAGCGACCAGATGTCCGACGCGGGAGTCACTCGCGCGGAGCCCGTGAGCGCCTCGGGGCTCATGTAATGCGGGGTCCCGAGCACGGCTCCGGCCTGCGTTGCCCCAGCGCCGTGGGCGGCCTCGTCCTCTACGATCTTCGCGATCCCGAAGTCGACGAGCTTGACGATGTAACCGCGCGCTCCCGCCTCGGGGTCGCGCGCGAGGAAGATGTTGTCGGGCTTGAGGTCGCGGTGCACGACGCCGGCAGCGTGGGCCACTTCCAGGGCCCTGCCCGCCTCGGATATGACGTGCACCACCTCCTCGAAGCGCAACCGGCCCTCGCGCTCGATACGCCGCTCGAGGGGCTCTCCTTCGAGGTATTCCATCACGATGTACGGCTCTCCCCGCGGTGTAATGCCGTGGTCGTACACACTCACCGTGTGGCGGCTCTTGATCCGCGCAGCAGCCCTTGCCTCGATGTCGAAACGCCGCAACGCCTCCGCGCTCGTCAAAAGACGCGTGTGGACGAACTTGATTGCCACGAGCTGCCCCAGACTCAGGTGCCGTCCAGCCCAAACCGTTCCCATGCCCCCCTCCCCGATCAGTCGCTCCACCCGGTAGCGCTCCGCCACGACCGTGTTCTCGAGCTTGGGAACTTGCGTCTCAGCCATGACGAACGAGGCCGCGCGACCGCACTGGAAGCGAAGCCATCGACCCTCTAGCCTAGCACCCACGCGAGGCTCAATCGTCCTTTGGTCCCCAGGCCGATGGATCGGTACTTGTCCCTGCCCGTATCTCCCGGCCCGTGCTTACATTCCCGCGCTCTCGACAGGAGACGGGCTGCCCCGCCGGGGCCCAGGGGCTCCCGCTATCTCGGGGCCCGCTACCTCGGTGCAAGATCTTCGAACGACGGACGCTAGACTCTCGAGGTTCGCGCCAAGGTCATGCTGCTCAGGGTCGTCAGCTGGAACATCCACAAGGGTATCGGCGGAATCGATCGACGCTACAGGATCGAACGCGTCGTC
>DASWGX010000598.1:0-1699 GCA_036393455.1 Polyangiaceae bacterium | reverse complement strand
GGACGGCAACGGCGTCAAGCTCGCCACTCCCGAGAAGGCGCTCGTCGACACGCTGTACCTGGCGCCGGCCCGCTCGCGCCTGTTTTGCGCGCTGCCGGAGCTCGAGCTGCCGCGAGGCTTCAGCAAGCGCCGTACGTGGAGTTATGTCGAACGGATTGAGTCGCCGCAGCGACGGAGCATGGTCGAGCGGAGGTTGGAGGAGGTGTTGGCGCGGTGAAGCGCACGCGCAGAGCCTGATCGGACAGCGAGCACGGACGTCACCGGGGTCCCAGGGAGAAGATGGGGCCCGGCATGGCGCCAGTGCCGTCCTTAGCCAGCCTCCTTTGCGCGCGATAGGCTACGGCCGCATGACGCAGTCCGCGCGCGTGGTCTGGACCTATCAGGATTTGGAGCAGATGGCTCCCGACGGCCGGCGTCACGAGGTGCTCGATGGAGAATGGGGCGTGACTCCCGCCCCCACGACGGTGCATCAATCCGCGTCGAAGCGCCTCCAGGAAGAAGGCGTCCGCGAGTACTGGCTCGTCGATACGGCCGCCAAGTTCATCGAAGTGCTGGCGTCCAGCGGCAAGGTGTTTGAAGGCGTCGCAACGTATCGCGTCGGGGAGACGGCAACGTCGGTGATTTTTCCGTTTTCCATCGAGATTGACCGGGTGTTCGAGTAAGCGACGCTCATCGCGCGAGCAACTGGCCGACCACGCCCACAACGTAGTTTCCGGTATACTAGCGAGCGGAATGGATACCGAACCGCCCTCCTTGCCCGAGCCCTCGCCCGAACAGCTCCGCGAATGGGAGCTCGAGTTCGAAGCGGCGGCGCGACGGCCCCTGCGCCAACGCTTCAAGTACGCCTTCATCCGCACCTACAAGCCTGTCCTCGACGACGCTCCCTTCCGAGCGTTCTCTACGACGCGCGAGTACCGAGAATGGTGCGAACGAAATCTCCCGAGCTGGCTTGGCTATGGCCGCGAAGTTTGAGTACACCCAGGCGGAGGAGATTCGTGATGTCTTCGCGCGGAATGGCGTACGGTATCTCTTCATCGGGAAATCCGGTGCGATCCTGCTCGGCTTCCCCGACACGACGCAGGACGCGGATCTCTTCCTCGAAAAGAGCGCGGAGAATGGGGAGCGCGCCGTCGACGCGCTGCGCGAGCTCGGTTTCGACCTGAGCGACGATCGCGCGAACGAGATTCGAAGGGGTAAGGACTTCGTGCAACTCAAGAACGGGCCGTTCGATCTCGACCTCGTCTTTGCGCCCGACGGGATCGAAACGTTTTCGGAAGCGTGGGCTCGCCGCATCGAAGTCGAAGGCTTTCCGGTGTGCAGCCTCGACGACATCATCGTGAGCAAGGCCGCCACGAATCGAGTCAAGGATCGCGAATCACTGCCGAGGCTGCGCGCCTTTCGGCAGTACTGGGAGCGGCAGCGGCGCCGGGGCGGGTAGAGCAAGCGCCGCCGCCCACGCGGACCTCTCGGCGTGGTCTTGTCGATACGCGAGTCGCGGAACCTGCTCGTCGTCGCCGGAGAGTGGGCAAGGCTCGACTTCGAAACTTTCCGGTCGCAAGCGCCGCGCTTTTTCGCGGGCTTCGAGCTCATGGACGGCAACGGCGTCAAGCTCGCCACTCCCGAGAAGGCGCTCGTCGACACGCTGTACCTGGCGCCGGCCCGCTCGCGCCTGTTTTGCGCGCTGCCGGAGCTCGAGCTG
>DASWGX010000597.1:0-4905 GCA_036393455.1 Polyangiaceae bacterium | reverse complement strand
CCGTTCCGGCGGCCCCGCTCGCTCCCGCCCGATTTCATGGATCAAGAGTGCGTACGCACTGGCGCTGGTCGCTTTGTCGGGGTTGCTGGGGGTATTCTTGTTCCTGAGGCGGAGACGGGGCTCAGCGGAGTAGCATCGTGAGGTTGAACCGCCACCCCGCTGATGCTCGTACCGCGGACACGGAGCGGTAGATTCCGAGCAATGGTGAAGACACACGGGCTCACGCACATCTCGCTTTCGGTACGCGACCCCGAGCGCTCGCTTCGGTTCTATTCCGAGGTGTTCGGCGTCCGCGAATACTTTCGCGACGAAGGTCAGATTCAAGTTCAGGGACCAGGACCCTACGACGTCATCGCGTTCGAAAAGGGCGACGACAGCGCCGGCGTGGCGGGTGGGATTTCGCACTTCGGGTTTCGCCTCGCGGAGGCGTCGGACATCGACCTCGCGGTTGCCGAAGTCGAGCGCGCCGGCGGCCGGGTGCTCCGGCGCGGCGAGTTTTCGCCGGGGTTCCCCTTCGCCTACGTCGCGGACCCCGACGGCTACGAAATCGAGATTTGGTTCGAGTAGTGCGCGCGAGGCGTTTTCGTGAACGCGGCGCCTTGCTTGGACCGAGACCCCGGAGCTTCGCGGCTGGGACGTCGATTTTCTCGACGGAAGCGCCCTTTACCTGATCGGCACGACACCGCAGCGCGTTCGGGTGCGCGCGCTAGCTTCGGGCGCGCCGCGTCTCTGCGGGGTCTCCGTGCGTCGCATTTCGTCATCGCCCTCGGAGTAGCCGTGCCTTGCATGGCGGCGCCGCCAGCGGCTTTGCGCTAGGTTGGCGCCATGGATGATAACCAGGCCATGAGAGAGCTCGCGGGGTCATTGGTGCTGGGGCCGCTCCTCACGCGAGTCCGCGAGCGATGGGGTCGCTACGAGGTTCTCGACCACTGGAGGCAAGGAGAGTTTCACCACGACATCGTGCTTCGAGTGCCGGCGCCGGCGGCGGACCTGCCTGGCCCGATCTTGGTCGTGGCGACGAACTGCAACGGCGGCGTGAAAGAATTGTTGTGCCTTTCGGAAGTGCCGGAACGGGATGCGCTCTGGCACGCTCGGTGCCCCGACAATTCGGAGTTCTCAGGCGCCCCACCGGCGATCCTGGCGGCCGTCACGACCTCGCATTGGTTCGACCCTTCCGAGCTTCTGCTTCCCGGCGCGCGCAGCGAGTACCGCGAAGAGCACCGCGAAAGGCAGCACGGGGGCGGGTGGGTTCCCCGCACTTTGCGGTAGTCGAGAAGGGTCTCCGTTCGCGCGTGACAACGTGTGCGACTTTCGAGACGACGGCGCGTTCGAGGCTCGCCTGGACCAGCACTTTCCAGTCCGCATGGCGCACATCACCGGTTTCCGCCGCGACAGCAGCGCCCGTACGATAGGGTCGATTCCGAGGACCGAGATCCAGCGCTCGGTCGTGAGCTCGAAGCCACCGGCGAGCTCGAGCAATTCCTGATCGCGCATTCATAGCAGCGTGACAGACGTACAGAACGACGAATTTTCGGCGACCGCGCGCGGCGCGATCGAAACGATCCTGTGGCGTCGCCTGGACGCTCCTGGGCACGACGCTTGCCGGCTCGCTCGAACGAATGCGGGTTGGCGTGTCGACGGCGCGCCGTGTTCCGGCACGAGGCGCGCCGGCGCGACTCGCCTACGAGGTTGTCTGTGACACCGAGGGGCGCACGAGCGAGGGCTCGGTAACCGGCTGTCTCGGCGCGCGGTCGGTCGAGCTCCGGGTGGCACGTGCGCCGCGCGGCGAGTGGATGCTGAACGGCAAAGCCGTGTCGAATCTGGCGGGTTGCGTCGACCTGGATCTGGGCTTCACGCCCGCCACGAACCCATTGCAGCTGCGACGCATCGGCCTCGAAGTCGGGGAGGCCGCCGCCGACCGGAGGCGTACGGCGCGAGCAGAGAGCCGCCCCGGCCCGTGAGCGGCCCGGTTCAGGCGAGCGGAGCGCTTGCGCGCAGGGAGAACATCAGGGGCAACTTCGGCTGCGAGGCGGGCAGACCGTAGTAGGCGTGACTCGAGCTGAAACGCTCCACCACATCACAACCCGCCACCACTTGCCAGGCGCAGAACGGAAATTCGTGCAACCACTCGACGACCAGGCCCGCTCTCGTCAAAGCATTCACGATGTCGCCCAGGGAGTGTTGCCATTCGTGCGCTCCGACGCAGTGCATCGCGCTCGGGTCGGCGTAGTCGGCCCCCGGTGGCCAGCGCATTCCGGCAGGGTCGTGGAAGTACGAAAACCAAGGATGGAAGCTGCCGGCCTGAGGCATGTCCTCGTCGGTCGGGAAGATCCGGGCCGAGGGATGCCCTTCGACGATGTAGAAAAACCCCCCCGGCTTCAAGTAGCGCCCGACAATCGCCCCCCACGGCTCCAGGTCCGGCAACCAATTGAGCACGCCGTACGACGTGTAGACGATGTCGAAGGCGTGCGGCTCGTCGAGGGCTTCGGGAAGCACGTAAAGGTCGCTCTCGATGAAGCGCGCGGGCACGCCGGTATCCGCGCTCAGCTGCCGCGCGAACGCGATGCCCTCGGCGGAAAAATCGACGCCCGTGACGACGGCTCCGCGGCGCGCCCAGGACAACGTATCCAGCCCGAAATGGCACTGGAGGTGCAGGAGCCGCTTGTCGCGCACGTCGCCGACTTCCTCTACTTCGACGCGATGGAGCCGGCATGCCCCGGCCCTGAAGTCCTCCACGCCGTAGACGTTGCCACGCGCATGAAGCCGCGTTGCCTCGTCCCAATGGCTGCGGTTGAGCTCGAGTTCCTCGCGCATGGCTCAGCGCCCTTGCCGGTTTTCGCCGTCGCCGTCAAGCGACCGGCGCCGCGACGTCCCCGAGCGATCGTGGTATCGGGCAGGGTATGACCAAGGCACCCGAGCTCGATCTGTCAACCGCGCACGAGTTCTTCTCCGTTCACTGCTTCAACGGCGCCTGGAGCTTGATGGACCGGGCGGACCGCACCGAGGACGATAACGAACGGCTCGTGGGGCTCGCTCACGCCTCGTACTGGCACTGGGCCGAGCGAGCTGACTGCACGAAGAAGAACCTCGCCATCGCCTATTGGCTGCTTTCACGCGTGTACGCGCTGGTCGGTCGTGCGCAGCCGGCGCTCTACTACGCTTCGCTTTCGTTGAAGGCCGGCGAGGCGGCCCGCGTTTCTCCTTATCTCTTGGGCTCCGCGCACGAGGCGATGGCTCGCGCCGCCCACTTGGCCGGCGATGACGCGACGTTCTCGGCCGAAAGCCGCAAAGCTCGCGAGATCGCGCAAGCGCTGGGGAAAGTCGAGGAGCGAAAGATGCTGCTCGCGGATATCGATTCCATCGGCGCACGGAGCGCGTAGCGGCTGCGTCCAACACGACGTCGGTCGCGCCCATGGGGTCGTCCGCCGCCGGAGGTGAATCCAGACGATTCGGGGGCTCCAACGACGCCGGAACAAAGCCGCGATCTCGCCTCTCGGCTCGTGTAAGAGTCGGCCGCAGGAAAAAGCTGGATGACTCAGCAAAAATGGACGGCGGTCGACGAATACATCGCCGCGATGCTGGCGCCGTCCGACGGCGCATTGGAGGCGGCATTGGAAGCCAGCGCCGTCGCAGGCCTGCCGCCACACAATGTGTCGCCGGTACAGGGGAAGCTCCTGCACCTTTTGGCGCGGGCGATGGGAGCGCGCACGATCCTCGAGATTGGGACGCTCGGAGCGTACAGCACGATCTGGCTGGCGCGCGCCCTTCCCGACGACGGCCGGCTGGTGACGCTGGAGCGCGAACCGAAGCACGCCCAGGTAGCCCTCCGCAACATCGCACGCGCGGGGCTCGACGCCGTCGTCGAGCTGCGCATCGGCGCGGCCGTCGAGAGCCTGCCGAGGCTGGCGGCCGAGTGGAAGGAGCCGTTCGACCTCGTCTTCATAGACGCCGACAAGCCGAGCAACCCCACTTACTTCAGTTGGGCGCTCGAGCTTTCGCGCGTGGGGAGCCTGATCATCGTGGACAACGTGGTAAGAAACGGCGCCGTGCTCGATTCCGAAAGCGCTGACCCGAGCGTCGTCGGAGTACGGCGCCTGAATGAAATGATCGCCGCGGAGCGGCGCGTCAGTGCAACGGCCCTGCAAACCGTGGGCTCGAAGGGCTACGATGGTTTCGTGCTGGCGCTGGTGACGGCCGACGCGTGAAGCCCGCGGACGCCGCCGGCCGGTCGCTGCTCGCACCCGGACTGGCTGGTGGTTCGCGGCGTCGGCGGGCGGCGCTGCGCTATTTCGCCTTTCGCGAACGCGCCGGACGCGCGCGGACAAGCTCGGCGTGGCGAAAACAATCGACGACGTGGTCGTTGACCATGCCGACGGCCTGCATGTGTGCATAGACGATGGTCGAACCCACGAAGGTGAAGCCGCGCTGTTTGAGATCCTTGCTGAAAGCATCTGAAAGCGGCGTCCTCGCGGGGATGTCGCGCATGCCGCGGTGGCGGTTGACCAGCGGCCGGCCCTCGACGAACCGCCACTGATAGGCGTCGAAGCTGCCGAACGCCTCCTGCACGGCGAGGAAAGCGCGGGCGTTTCGCAACGCTGACTCGATCTTGAGCCGGTTTCTGACGATGCCCGGATCCTGCAAGAGCTTCTCCACGCGCTGCAGGGTGAAGCGCGCCACCTTTTCCGGCGTGAACCCGGCGAACGCGCGCCGGTAGGCGTCGCGCTTTTTCAGGATGGTGATCCAGCTCAGGCCTGCTTGCGCGCCTTCGAGCACCAGGAATTCGAAAAGCCGCGTGTCATCGTGAACCGGTACACCCCATTCCTCGTCGTGGTAGCTCACGTAAACGGGGTCGGTGCCGCTCCATTCGCAACGCGTGCGCGTTCGGGCCGCCATGCGCGGCAGTAT
>DASWGX010000596.1:0-1836 GCA_036393455.1 Polyangiaceae bacterium | reverse complement strand
GCGACCGTGCTGCGGCCATTCCCCGCGACATTGCCCGCGACACTGCCCAGTTTCGCCTGCTCCCTCACTGGCCCGGGCCAATTGGTGCGGCTTTTTTGACCTACTTCGCGCTTCCGGCAGAGTCTCCTAGTATTCGGGGTCGCATGCCGAAAAAGGCCGCCGCGAACGAGCCGATGGATGAGCTGGTCGCCCGGATCCGGGCGGCCCTGATCAAGAAGGGCTGGAGCCAGGGCCGGCTCGAGGACGAGGCCGGCTTTGCCGGCGGCTCGCTGACGCGGATCCTGAGCGGGCGCCAGAAGCGGGTCTGGCCCCAGACGCTGCACCGCATCGCGCGGGCGCTCGCCATACCGCCGCAAGACCTCGCGGGCAGCCAGCACGTGCTCCAGGAGCTCGGGCCTCAGCTTTCGGATCTCGAAGGGTACGCCAACGCCGAGGTACAGGTAGCGCGGCTCGAGCCGGACATTCCTCTTTCGGTGTTCGAGCAGGCACGCAAGACGCGCTTCGAGCCGCCGCCCGAGAAGGTGACACCGGAGTTGTTGCACGCTCACGTGCTGTTTCTCCTCGAACACTTCGAGAGCGGCGTTCGAGTGAAGGGAACCGGGGAGCGGCGCGCGAGCACCAAGAAGCGACGCGCCGGTGCTCGCCGGGGCTGAACCTTCCGACGAAAATCGGCTACCCTTGCCGGCAAGGGAGTTTGCGTGGACGAGCCCGATCCGTTCGAAGGGACCCCCTACCGCGTCGTCGGCATGATGCGTCGCGGCGGTACGGCCGACCTCTACGAAGTGGTGCATCGCGAGCTCGGCAATCGTTTCGCGCTGAAGTTGCTTTCCGTGGTTCTTGCAGAAGATCGCCAAGCCCAGGACCGGATGCGGGTCGACGGCCAATCGCTCGCTGCATTGCAGGGGCACCCCCACTTGGTCAGCGTATTCGGCTTCGACTACACGGACGATGTCCGGCCGTACCTGGTGATGGAGCGGCTCTACGGCGTCGACCTCAGGGACGAGCTTTCGCGCCGCGGGCGCTTGCCGGTGAACGAGGCGCTCCGCCACGTGCGTGAAGCCGCGAACGGCCTCGGCGCCGCGCACGAGCGCGGCATCGTCCACCGCGACGTCAAGCCCGAGAACTTGTTCCTGCTGCTGCCCGAGCGTTCGATCAAGGTTCTGGACTTCGGCCTTGCGAAGATTCTCGATTCGACGCGGGCCAGCGTCACGCCGCTGCGCTATCCGACGGAGAGCGGCATGTTGGTCGGTACGCCGCAGTACACGGCACCCGAACAGATCATGGGCGACCCGGTGGACGGGCGCGCCGACGTCTACTCGCTCGGTGTCGTGCTCTTCGAGCTCTTGACGGGCAAGCCTCCCTTCGCGGGTAAGACGAGCCTCGAGCAGTTCACGGCCCACCTGACGGCGCCCGCCCCGAAGCCGTCGGCGCACGCGCCAGGCATACCCGCCGCCGTGGATAGGCTGGTGCAGCGCGCCATGGCCAAGCGCGCGAAGGACAGGTTCGCAGACATGGCGGACTTCGAAGCCGCCGTGACGGAGTGCGAGCGCCGGACGCGCCGCCGAGCACGCCTCGACGCGAAATGGTTCGCGCTCGCGGCGCTGTTGGGCGCGGCCTTTACCTACTTACTCTTCTCGCTGATACTGACGCGGTAAAGCAATGACGGCAGCACGGGACCCCAAAGACAGCCGCCGGGACGAACCGCTCGACCACGTGCCGTCGGTGTCCGGAGAGCGCGCCGTCATGACGCCGCCGGGTGAGCAGCTCCGCCCTGGCGAAGTCGTGGGCGGTTATCGCATCGAGGAGGTCATCAACAGCGGTGCCCTCACCCGCGTG